>NZ_JBOFLP010000132.1:0-3153 GCF_051657925.1 Chroococcidiopsis sp. | reverse complement strand
TTTGTTTGAACCCACCGCATTTAACGGATGCGGTGGGGATTTACTTAAAATGGTGCGTCTTCCAATTCCGGCTCCCAATGGGAAACCATCTGCCAACCTTGTAACCAAGAACAGCTACTAATTAGAAGTGCGATCGCGTCAGTAGTTGGTTCCATCACTACTACATCAATTGTTCTGTAGGCTGCTGGAACGTCAAACCCCTCTCTATCTACGTAAGACTCAATACTTGCAAGCTCTACAAAATACCTGTAAGTTACAGATTTTGTTTCTACTGCTTCTGGTGCTGTCAATAACTGTGGCATAATGCAATTAACTCCATCTAATGGGTGGGCGATCGCTTTGGTTTGTCAGGCTGTGGGCGATCGCTCTTTTAATCTATCTTTCATTAGTATAGTCTGGTTAACCAGACATTGTAAGAAGGTTAAACAAAGTTAATAATTGTTTTGACTTATTTTTCGTTCACTTCCGTTTGCAACTAATGCAAAAGTTGCTAGTTTAGTTTTAGTGCTGGTAAACTAGGACTGGAGGGAAAACTATGGCAAAATTTAAACCAGACGGTGCTAAGGCGTTGTCAAGAAAAGTAGTAGGGGTAAAACTGCCCTTGGAGTTGGAAAGCAAACTACGGTCAGCGCATGGCAGCGAATTGAGTAATTGGATAAGAGAAGCGATCGCAGAAAAGCTAGAGCGCGAACAGCAATCTGCATAAAAATGTCCACCAATTTGCGTTTTGGTGGACATTTGCCAAAACTAATTAAGTGCGGGTATCTTAGAACAAGTCACAAGTCGCAAGTCAGAAGTCGCAAGTAATTGTGACTTGCGACTTGTGACTTCTGACTTGTGACTTCTGACTTGTGACTTCTGACTTGTGACTTCTGACTTGTGACTTCTGACTTGTTGTTGATATGCCGCTCAAGCTTTCTATTGGCTCCCTATCCGTCACCTTCGACAAATTTACCAATACCGACTATCCCCGAATAAAAGTCAACCCAGCAACGGTAGAATATAGTGCAGCCGGAACAGTGGCGCTGGGCGGTCCTTACCATGAACAAAAACACCTCTGGTCGTTTAACTGTCATTGCGATCGCACCCAGAGAAATCTAATAGAAGCGATCGCCGCCGAATTTGACTATCGCCGCCGCAACTTGTTGGACGCAGATATATTGCTTGAGGACACTACTTCTTTATTGGTAGAAAGAGCGCCTATATCGCGGGCAATGGTGCAAAATACCGCAACTGATAGCATTGCGGAGGGCTACCTGTGCTATTACGCCAAGTTTAAAACGGCAATTACGGACGGACCAAAGTTCGCAGAGCAGGGGCGACTTGATATACTCAGTTTGACACTTGCCGAGACAATTAAGGTAGTTGCTTAATGGCAATCAATATCAGCACGAGGAATTACCGATTTCTTGTAGCAGGCAAAGACTACACCCCTGCCCTAATTGAATCCACCAACTGGGCAACTAACTCTATCGACCAAACAGGCTTAGTCAAAATAACTGCTAGCTTTACCTTGGCAGAAGTCCGTAACCTCCCAGGCTCAATTGACGACCGTATTAACTCCGACTGGAACATTGGTAAGAGTGTAAGAATTCAAGTAGCAGATAGTACAGGTGTATTACGTCCTCATCCTTGTGGAGCATTGCGGATACTAAGCTCGTCGTATGATTTTGAATCCCGTAGAACCCAGGTAAATTGCGGCTGTTTAATATCCCTGCTATCCTTCAAAGCACCTACCGACCCCAAGAAATTAGACCTAGAACAAGCGAAGCTAACTAGCCGCACTGCGATCGCTCTATCCCTATTGCGGTTAGCTGGAATAACGAATATTAGTGGGCTAAACGATTTACCTTACCCTTTGTACTACCCCTTCGATATCTCCGGCAGCTATCTAGAATGCTGCGGCAAGATTCTGTACGCTTGCTTGCGTTTTGGTCGGATAGACGCAAACGAAGTATTTAGAGTAGAGCCAATCACCCTAAATAATCCAGTATCACTCCAGTGGCAAATCGGAAATGACTCAGGCTCGGAGCTTTGGTACAGAAGGCTAAGTAATGCTGAATCGCCCAGGGAAGTAATTGAGGTGCGGGGTAGTCGCCAAGTAGGAGAAACCCCCAAATATCCAATTATCAGCTTTAGCGAACGCTACGGCGACCCTAGATTGATTGACCCCAATCTACTAGGCAGCAATATTGCTATCTTTGAGCAATCATCTACCCGCGAGATTTATTCAAGCTTTACGGGCAAACTAGAAAGAACGACTAGAAAACTAGAACCAGTCGGGTTAATTATCCCTAATAATAGGTCGGTTTTCCAAACATCTTTAATCGAATCATACTACGAAGTAACAACTTATCAGTACGAAACAAATGAAGAGGGCAAACTAAAACGAGTATCTTCCACCATCTACAAAACAAAGGGAGAAGTATTAAAAGAATATTTCGAGTATTTAATATCAATTGATGACCCAAATGCTTACAGCAGTTCGTCCTTAATAATTGCGGAAACCTATACTGTTGATTACCTATATGACAGCAAGGATAGAGTAAGTAAAATTTATACGACTCGGTATAAGACTAGAGGTGAACTTTTATCGGGATTAGATACTGATTGGAGTTTTACGCTTGGGGTTACGCCAAGTGGGCTAACAATTGCTGAAAATAATGTTGAATCTTGGGTAAAGCAATCCAATAATTACTGGATTCACAGAATAGATAATTACAAAACGGCAGGGGTAGTAAATCCAGGCTATTTTAGCTCTCAAGAAAAACCCGAGGGAATGAGCGATGAAACATTTGAGGATAACCAGCGATCGCAGCAGGTAAGCCTTATTCCTGACAACAATGCCTCCCTCTTTGAGCGCTCCAATAGCGGGCAAACCGTACCCCCCGCCGCCGAGCGCAAGCCGCAGGAAGTAGTAACAAATTCTGAATCAGTATGCGGCAAGGCAATATTTTCTCTATATGGCGGCAATCCTTTTAAGGAGAAAGAGCGATCGTATTCGGTGGAGTTCCTGGGCGATCGCAAACGTGGCATCAATGAAGATACTGGCGAGGGAATAATAGAGGACGAAGAACCGTGTGATAACGAGCAGGCGAAGGCGATCGCATCCCTTGAAGGAGCGTTGCTTGCTGGCAGGTTTAAAGGGCAAGA
>NZ_JBOFLP010000131.1:0-41828 GCF_051657925.1 Chroococcidiopsis sp. | reverse complement strand
GCGATCGCCTGCCATTACTGCTTGTCTACCTGCCTCAAAGTCAGCTAGGGCGAGTTGAGCGATCTGTAAAGCTTGCTCTGGATGAGCTTCGATCGCGGCGATTGCGGTAGAGGCGATCGCGCCGAATCCTGGCAGGTTTAACAACTCGGCAATACCTGCAAATACTTCTGCTTGCGCTCGCAATTCGCCCGCAATTTCTTGACCTGTAGGATCGGTGACGATCTCCGAGAGCCGTTCGATTCCCTGAGCAACATCCACCTCAAAAATCGAGAGTGCAATATCTACCCCTAGATCGACAGAGCTAGGTAACTCCGCCGCTCCTTTCAAGAAATTTCCTATACTCGATTCGATCCGAGCAAACACTGGCTCTGCTGTTGCCATTGCCTGCTCGTTGTTGCACTGACCGTTTTCAATCTGCTCGATTAATGGTAGACGCAGACAGTCATAAGCTTCTAGTAACAAGCCTTCTACTTCGGCATTAATATCTAATTCTGGGTTGTGCAGCCCTTTAAAAATATCTTCTAGGCTATGAGCTAAGGTTTTAATCGTGTCTAGACCAACACTCGCCGCCCCTCCCTTAATTGAGTGAGCAGCCCGCATCATGTTATGGACTTTGGCGGTGCTGCGTTCCGTTCTGAGCGTCAGCAATTCCTCTTCAATGAGCTGCAATAGCTCTGGAGCTTCTTGAATGAAGAATTGATAAGCCTGGTCGCGAATATCAGAGTCGATCGCCATACTGAATAGGGAGTAGGGAGTAGGGAGCAGGGAGCAGGAAGCAGGGAGTCGTAAGGGGCGGGTTTAGGGCAAGCTTGACGGATGAGGCAATAAATCTTGGTTCAAAACCCGCCCGTACTCGGGAGTCGGGAGTCGGGGAAGATAAATTGATATCTCTTCTCACGCACCACGCACCACTAACTAACTTTGAACTGACTGACACTAGCTTGCAGTTCTTGTGCTAGTGCTGAGAGTTCTCTAAAGGAGCTGGAAACTACGGTGGCTTCGTTGGAAGTGCGGTCGGCGATCGCCACTACATCTGTCATTGTGGCAGTTACTACTTCAGATGTTTGGGACTGCAACACCGCAGCAGAAGCGATCGCCGCTACGAGTTCGCCGATCTGTTGACTCGCTGTGGCAATTTGGTTCAAGCTTTGACGAGTTTCATCGACTAACTTGGTTCCAGAAACAACTTGTTCTGTGCCAGCTTCCATTGCTGCTACCACTTCGTTTGTCTCTGCCTGAATGTTGGCAATCAAACTTTCAATTTCTGCGGTTGCTTCTGCCGATTGCCGCGCCAAGACGCGCACTTCATCAGCTAGTACGGCAAATCCTCTTCCTTCTTCTCCAGCACGGGCAGCTTCAATTGAAGCTTTTAATGCTAATAAGTTAGTTTGAGCGGCAAATCTACCGATCAAGTTCACGACTTTAGAAATCTTTTGAGAGGATTCACCCAACTGCTTCACTTTTTTCGAGGTTGTCGTCACTGTGTCCCGAATTGCCATCATTCCTTCAACTGTTCGGTTCATCGTCGTACCTCCTGCTGCTACCGTTTCAGTTGCTTGTTGCACGACTGCTTCTGCTTGGGAAGCACTTGCTGCTACAGCACGAATTGAATCGGACATCTGTTGAATTCGCTCTAGTGCCGCAGTAATGACCTCGGTTTGCCGCAGCGCTTCTTGAGACAGTTCGCCCACAGATCGTTCGCTGCTAGTTGTTGTGCTGGCTACTTGTCGAGCGGCAGTTTGTACTTGCGTCACGATTTTTCGCAGGCTGTTAATTGTGGCATTGTAGGAGTCGGCGATCGTGCCGATTTCATCTTCGGTGACGTTAGCGCGTACTGTTAAGTCGCCGCGACTAACTGGATCGACTTGCATCAACAGTTCTAAAGCACGTTGCTGCATGAACTCTCTAGCGTTCTTTTGCTGCTCTAACAGAGATGCACGATCGAGAGCGTAGCCAATTTGTGTTGCTAATTGCCGGAAAAAGTCCATCTCTTGCTGCTGCCAAACACGGGCACCAGAACATTGATGAGCAATTAATAAACCAAATAATCGATCGCCCTGCACAACTGGCGCGACTAAATTTGCTTTGACGCTAAATTGTTCGAGTTGTTTGCGATAACAAGCAGTCACTCTCGGTTCCTTGTATATATCGCTAATGCTCGTGACTTGTCCCTTTTTGTAGCGTTCTACCTGACCTTTTTTCAAGCAGGGATCTTCAATCTCAGCTCCCATTGCTACTGGAAAACCATTAGCCACCGACTCAGCTATAATCGTCCCCTTCCAGTTAGTCGGGTCTAAACCGTAAACCACCACTCGGTCTGTGGCGATCGCTTGCCGGATCTTATCAGTAGCAACATTCAGTACATCTTGTAGGTTGCTGATTTGAGCAATTTTGAGCGTGATATCTTTGAGTAGCTCGCCGCGCTTAGCTTCATCTTGTTGTTCTTGTAATAGATCGATCCGGTGCAAAGATGACCCTAATTGTAATCCTAAGCGCTCTAGAAAATTAATTTCTGCTTGCTCCCAAAGATGAGATTTTGAGCAATATTGAGCAAATACTAAACCAAAAAGCTCGTCGTCTTTAATAATTGGTGCAACTAAATTTGCTTTGATTTTCAATCTTTCAAGTAATTGAATGTGGCAATCAGTAAAGCCTGCTCGATAAATATCGTCGATCGCCCTCACCCGACCTTTCTTGTATTCTTCAGCTTTTTTTGCCTGCATACAAGTATCGGCAATCGTCGTGTTCAGGCAGGACGGTAAGCCAGGTATGGCTGCCTCGGCAACCACTAGTCCACTCCAATCAGAATTGAAACGATAGACTACTACTCGCTCTACCTGTAACATATCGCGGGTAACTTTGACTGTATGAGCTAACACGTCTTCAACTGTTTGAAAATCTCGTGTTGTCGCTGCCAAATCGCCAAAAAATTGAGCGTATTTTGCTTCTTGACGACGAGCTTCCAGATTGGCTTCAATATTGGCTGCCATCTGATTCAATTCTTGAGAGAGAATGCCAATTTCATCGTGGCGATCGCTGACTTCTTCCAGTCTCGTGCCAGTCTCTCCAATCCCAATCTGTTGTGCGAAACTTGCTAAACGTTTGAGCGGTCGAGAAAAAGAGCCTGTTACTGGAATTGCAACTAAACCAATTAACAGCAACATGCCTCCAGACACACCGTAGGCGAAAAGTTGCTGTTCGCGAATGTGAGCTTCTATTTCATCCAAAGGTGTACCGACGAAAGCCATTCCAACAGGCTTAGCTTTGTCTGGATGCAAAATCTTTTCATGGTCGTACAGAGGACTGTATGCTGTAAGATATGTTTGCCCCAAGATATTTGTCTGACCATTAAATTCTTGCCCCCGATCTAGGACTGTCTCTGCAACTTCTCTTGCAGCTCGCGTACCAATTGCTCTAGATTTACCGTCTGTATATGGGACAGTCGTTGTCACCCGCCAATCTTGAGCAAAGATGGTTGATAAGGAAACTTTTTCAAAGTCTTTAAAACTATCCACCTGCCCTGGAGCTTGGTTGATTACAGAACCGACGATGACAGCACCGACAACCTTTTTATTCGCTAAGATTGGCTGCACTACCATCCCTACCAATCCCATTTTCCCCGCATCAACGTTGTAAGTCCCATTGGGAGAGGGTTGTTTGCTTGGTGGTAAACCTGCTGTCGGTTGGGGACGAATACCAATATTCGCTTGCTTATCTTGCCCTAAGCGTTTGAGAACATTACTGTTAATGAGTTCTAGACCGCTTAAAACTTTTCCTGTTTGTAAAGCGTGTTGGACGATCGGTACATCCCCTAAATGGATACCAGTTGGAAGAGAGACTTGGCGGTATGGGGGATTGAGTTCTACTTTATCTACGGCTAAGTTTAAATATTCTTCTGATAAGGTGCGAATACTTTGGGCTACTGTTTTTCCGTCAGCACCTACAATAACGCGGATGTTTTTTTCTACAGAACCACTACCATCTGTAACGCTAAATTTGCCCAGAAAAGTATTGAGAAACTGGCGCTGAGCTGCTACCTGCTGCCGATCGCGTAGGTCAACCTTCATTGCTTGTACGACTTCGGCGATCGTATTCGCTTCTGTAGCTGATTCCGTAACAACCCACGTGGCATAGTTAGATAAGAAACTAGCTTGAGCTTTTTGTAAAAATGTTTGAGCGTTCTGTATTTCTCTTTGTCGTGTCACAGCAGCATTCCTTTGCGTTACCACGACTATAGGCAGTGCCGCACTCAACATTAGCAATAGAGTTAGCTTGGTACGAAAGCTAAAATTATTCCACGGTTGACCGCGACGCTGTTTGCCAACAGCAGATTTATGTGGCGATCGCGGTGGCTGCGAGGATGTTTTGACCTCAGAGTTTGAGACTTGGGGAGTTTGTTTGAGGCGAGAATTTAGCATAGCTGATACATCTTCGAGGGAGTAGGGAGTAGGGAGTAGGGAGTAGGGGAAAGAGAGAGTCGCCCAGCTGTAGGGCGAAGCCCTTCTCGTAGCCCGAAGGGCTTGCCGAAGGCTAGAATGGGGGCGCAAGGTTGCTGAGGGAGCAATTCCAGCCACCAGCCACCAGCCACCAGCCACTCACCACTCACCACTAACTAACTTTGAACTGACTGGCGCTAGTTTGTAGTTCTTGCGCCAGCGTTGAGAGTTCCTTAAATGCCGCAGATACTACAGTTGCTTCGTTGGAAGTGCGGTCGGCGATCGCGGCTACATCTGTCATTGTTGCCGTCACGACTTGCGATGTCTGAGATTGCAACGCCGCAGCAGAAGCGATCGCCGCCACGAGTTCGCTGATCTGTTGGCTCACTTCTGTAATTTTGAGCAGATTTTGCCGCGTTTCATGCACGAGTACAGTACCCGTCACCACCTGCTCCGTACCAGCTTCCATTGCTGCTACAACTTCGTTTGTCTCTGTCTGAATATCTTTCACCAAGCTTTCAATTTCTGCCGTTGCTTCTGCCGATTGCCGTGCTAAGGTTCGTACTTCGTCAGCTACCACTGCAAATCCTCGTCCTTGCTCTCCCGCGTGAGCCGCCTCAATGGAAGCGTTAAGTGCTAGTAGATTAGTTTGATCGGCAAATGTACCGATCAGGTTCACAACTTTCGAGATCTTTTGAGACGATTCACCCAATCGCTTCACTTTTTTCGAGGTTTCTGCCACCGTTTGTCGAATTGCCATCATCCCGTCCACAGTCCGGTTCATGGCTGTATCGCCTTCTGCTACTGTTTGAGTTGCTTGCTGCACTGCTGCTTCCGCTTGGGAGGCACTATTGGCTACAGCAAGAATTGAATCTGACATTTGCTGAATCCGCTCCAAAGCCGCAGTCACTGCTTCAGTTTGCCGTAGTGCTTCTTGAGATAGTTCGCCGACAGATCGTTCGTTACTCGTCGTTGTATGAGCTACTTGTTTGGCAGTAGTTTGTACCTGGGTTACGATTTTCCGCAAGCTGTTAATTGTCGCGTTGTAGGAGTCGGCGATCGTCCCGATTTCGTCTTCGGTGACATTGGCGCGTATCGTCAGGTCGCCTCGGCTGACTGGATCGACTTCCATCAGCAATTCTAAAGCGCGGCGCTGTAAGAATTCTCTGGCATTCTTTTGCTGTTCCAACAAAGAGGCGCGATCGAGTGCGAGTCCTACTTGAGTAGCGACCTGGGAGAACATGGCAATTTCTTCTTGCTGCCATTTGCGGGGAGCATCGCACTGGTGAGCGATCAATAGACCCAAAAGTTCGCCACTACGAATCACGGGAGCAACTAAGTTTGCTTTGACTGCAAACTGTTGTAACTGAGCAATATGACAATCAGTTAATCCCGCATCATATATATTTTCTGTTGCTTGCACTCGCCCTTGACGATAGCGTTCTACATAACCTTTGGCAAAACAGGGATCGTCAATATCTGCTCCTAAAGCCTTGGGGAAACCCTCACCAACAGATTCGACAATTACTCTGCCTTTCCACTGCTCGTTGAAACTATAAATGATGACGCGATCGCTATTGAGTGCTTGGCGCAGTTCTTGCACCGCAGTTTCCATAATTTCCTGCACGCCAAGTCCTTGAGTTAGCTTAATGGTGATATCTTTCACCATTGACGCTCGCTCTACCGCAGCTTGTTTTTGTTCTAGGAATGACAAGCGATTTAAAATAACACCTAGCTGAGATGCTAGTTGTTTGAGGAAGTTAATTTCTTCTTGCTGCCAAGTGTGGGTTTGTTCGCAGTGATGGGCAATTAATAAGCCAAATAACTGGTCGTTTTTCAAGATTGGTGTAACTAAATTGGCTTTAATTTGCAATCGTTCCATTAAACGCAGGTGTTCTGGATGGAAACCCGCCGCCATGACGTTACTAGTAGGAACGACGCGACCGCGCCTATATTCTTCCAGCAGTTGTTCGCCAATACAAGCATCGTCAACATTGTTATCGAGGGCGCGCGGCAAACCAGGTAAGACTGATTCCGCTGCAATATAGCCACTCCAGGTGGGATGAAAGCGATAAACGACAACTCGATCTGCTTGTAAAAGTTCTCTGGCTCCTTGCACTGCTTGGCTGAAGACAGTTTCTAAATCTTCCGAACCACCATCGCGGGCAGAGGCAATTTCTGAGAGGAAATTAGCTTGTTGAGTTTGGGTAGCTTGGCTGTGTAAGAGATCTTGTAACTGGTTTGCCATCTGGTTGATGTTAGTTCCCAGTACCGCTAGTTCGTCTTCTCCCTCTACAGCAACGCGGGTGTCCAACTCTCCCTGACCCAATTTTTCTACTGCATCTGCTGCTTCTAAAATGGGACGAGTGGCGCGGTTAACTAAGTAAGCAGCGATCGCGCTGACTAAAAATGCCGCGATCGCCGTACCAACACCGAAGTTTAATAACAGTCCTTGTTGGGCAACAAATGCTGTAGCTGAATCTCTTGCAATTGCAGTACTCCAACCTAAATCTGGTATCCCCTCTACTTTTGGAAAAGGAGCGTACGTCAAGATGTGTTCTTCTTTATGAGTTGTATGAATATCAGTGGTTGCTCCACTCGCGAGCGTTGCTTGCATTTGCTGCAATTTAGGAAAGATCGATTTAGCCTCTTTTCCTAAATTGGTGGCATCTTGAGAACCCAAAACTTTTCCGTTAGCATCAATCACTAGAAAGTCTTGTTCGCTCGCACCATATTTTTCTAGCAACTGGCTCACTGCTTCGGCTGGAATTTGAGCGCGAACGACACCAATGATTTGGTTAGTCAGAGAATCTCTGACTGGTGCGGCGATCCGAAGACTTAATTTTCCTGTTGATTTAGTGACTGCTGGTTGACTAATGAAAGGGCGACCAGTTTTCAGCGCTTGCTGAAAATATTCGGCATCCTTGTGATTGGCAATTGGTTTCCCTTTAGATTGCACGACGGTATCGCCGTTGAGATCGAACATAGCAATGCTGCTATATACCCCATAGGCATTGATATATCGATCTAGTAAGCTCTGCTTTTCCTGCGGCGTTGTCACTGCTACTACTTTAGGATTTGCTAGGATCGGTAAATTTGCTAGCACTTGAATATCGCCATACCGCTCAACCATGAAATTTGATAGCTCTTTACTCAGAGCTTCATTTCGCAAGAGTTGACTTTCCGTAACATCTTTATGTAACTGTTGATTGGTCAAAAAATAATCAGTTGCCCCAATTACCACTACAGGAATCGTACTCAGGGCAACTGCTATAGCTGTGGCTTTGAACCTCAAACTGCGTCCTTTTTTGCCAGATTGACTTGGTTGTTGGTTCGGCTCTAGTTCGCTACGATCTTGATTAAAGTTTTGCCGACCTTCAATTTCAGATATTGGCTGCTCGTTGAATGTCGTATCGTCATGAAAAGGCTCGTTGTAGTTACCCTTATGAGTATTTTTAGCTGAGTTTGGTTGGGAAGAAGAATTCATAGTTTAAGTCGTTAACTTAGAAATCAGGGGTGAGATGGAAACTTTCATCTGCAAGTTTAGTAATGGACCAAAATGAAATTAGCTCAAGCATTTCAACTAGTCTCTGTTTTTGGTTGAGGCATTCCAGCGATGATGGAGTCGCCATCTAACACCACCAAGATTTCGCCATTCGGTTTGGGAAAATAACCACGCAAATACGGCACTAACTCAGGGGTGACAGCAGACGCGGGAGGGGATTGAATGTTATCGGGGTTGCACCATTCCATGTCTTCCACCTGATTGACCAATAGTCCCAGCACTTTTTTACCTGTTTTGCGATCGCTTTGTCTTTCAGCAACCTGCTGAGTGCTGTGAATCACCACTGCTGTGTAACTAGAGCGACTAGTTCCTTGTTGGTATAGGGGAGCCTGTCCGATCTTGTGACCGAGATCGACAATCCACAGAATCTCGCCTCGCCAGTTATAAACACCCATGACCCAAGCGGGTAAATGGGGAATAGGTACGATCTGAGCAGTGGGTACGGTCAGTACTTCTGCGATTTGGGCTAGTGGCAATATGGCAGTCGTATCTGGTGGCAAATGCAATCGCAAAAACTGCTGTTTTGAGCCAGCAGCTTCTTCTGCATTTGGATTTCCTGCTACTACACCCCTGGTTGTAAATTCCGATATCATGACCGCTCTCCTAGCAGTTCTTGGCTAGCAAATTTGCCAAGTAATCGTTACATTAATTCCAATCATTTCAATAGTTGCTTGACAGTTTGTAGTAGTTTTTCTTGATCGATAGGTTTGGTAATATAAGCATCTGCTCCTTGTTTCATGCCCCAGAATTTGTCCATTTCGCTACCTTTTGTGGAACACATGACAACAGGAATCATGCTCGTTCCTGCTTCTGATTTGAGATCGCGACAAAGTTCAAAACCGCTCCGACCTGGTAGCACGACATCCAAAATAATTACGTCTGGTTTTTGACTGCTAATTTTAACTAAAGCTTCTTCTCCGCTAGTTGCTGTTTGAACGCTTAAACCACCGCGTTGTAAGCAACTAGTGATGACTTGCATTTCTGTCATTGAATCATCGACGACTAAAACTGTACTCATGGCTTCAACCTCTAGAACAAATGAAAATAAACTAGTATTTAGATCGATTACAAGCGATCGGATTTAAGGCAGTGCAAACGAGAACAGCTACATCATAATGAGTCATTTTAAAGATCTTCTACCAAAGAATTACTGTTAAGATGTTTAGACGTTACCGACAAAACTGTTTCTGCATCTACTGGCTTACTCAGAAAATCTGAAGCCCCGACAATTTTGGCACGAACTCGATCGATAATGCCATCATTACCAGTGAGGATAATAATGGGAGTGATACGGAAAGCAGAAACTTTACGTAACTGGCTGCAAATTTCATATCCATTGGTATTTGGCATGACTAAATCTAAAAAAATTAAGTCTGGTTTGCGGCTCAACAAACCAGCGATCGCGCGGAGAGAATCTTGAACGGCAAAAAATCTGTAGCCGTTTGCGGTCAAAATTTGTTCCATGCTTTGACAGACTAACGGGCTATCGTCTATGCAAGCAATGAGCGGTCCTTTGCCAGAAGGTGTGGATGGCGGTGTGGCTGGCGCTGCTGGAGCGACTGGCGGTGCTAAATCTGGAATATCAATCAGTTCGACTAAACCTGCTTGAATGTAAGGTAGCAAAGAACAAACGACATCCTTAGCATCCCGATTCATGACTACTGATAGATCTCGCAATGTCCGCTGTCCGTCTAGCAGTTTAGTTAGATTTTGATAAACAGCAGGCGAGACTTGTTCCTGAAGCTGTTCTGGTTGGTTAATAACTGCGGCTTTATTTGGCGAGAGATCGGCAACTTTTGCTTTTTGCCAGAGCTGCCAAACTTGTTGTACTTCTGATAATAATTGCCCTGGATCGAGTAGTGCTAATTGTGGTAATGCAATGTTATCTGTCTTGCTCTGATATGTTACGTGCATGGCTTGAGTGATATCAAACATGACTTCAGAGACAATCGCCGCGATCGTTTTTCCTGCTTGCTCTCTGGTAATTTGCTGTTTCTCTATCCCTGCATTGAGCAAGTGGCATTCCCAGCAATTATCTGAGCTATTTGAAGCGTTAGAGAGAACGGCAGATAGTTTTAACTGTTGAATATCAACTTGCGGACAATGCAATTTTAAAGCTCTATACCAACGTCTAACGGTATGATTTCCCCCAGAAGCACATAAAATTCTACCCAGAAATAAATAAACAATCCACTCTTGTTCTACAGGGCTTTTCAGTAATAATTGCCCGCTGAACCTCTCTTGTTTTAAAGTATTAAGATGACTGATAAAATCATGACTTGCTATCGGTTCCGTCATCATAAGATAATTTATTTACTTACAAAAAGTTGGGCGTTCATTGACAATCTCAAAATATAGATAGAAAATAGTAGCTCTTTCAAAATATAGTTATAATGTGAAATAGATTTTAGGTTTTTAGAGAAAACTATATAAATGAGTTAACTCGATAATGACTTCAACATTCTGTTTAGCTCAAATCTTCAAGAAAAAAAGAAATACAAGCGATAATAAAGCTAATTAAACTCCTGTCATAATGTAGCCTCGATCATGACATTAGCTCAAAGTAGCAAGTAACCGTATGAATACTGAATTTATCGAGCCAAAATAGCATCACGTACGTGTTCTCAATGGCTTTTTAGCTGCATAAAAGGAATTTATCTACTAAATAGAAGCTCGCATAGAAGCTCACAAAGAGAAGTTTTTGTAGTTAGCTTATCAAGCTCGTACTAGTCTCAGTTAAAGTTGCAAGTTGGCGATCGCGTCTCAAACCGCCGCTCAAACATGAAGGAGCAGCAACAGAGTTGCGCTTGAACAACTATTCAGGTAGGGTGTGAGTAGAGCTATGAAGAGAGCGACCTTGTGGTGGCGATCGCATGACAGCAGAAGCTTGAGAAACAGCATGAGTGAGGGTTCGACGCTATTTAGCCGCGCACGGAAGTCTGGAGTGTCAAATTAAACATTTCCAATCGTGCTATTTACAAGGTCAGAAAGTTTACAAACTTAGCTTTGGTTCGACAAGTTCTTTACTAAGTTTTTATATACCATAAAGTATATTTACTGTGTCTTTACACTATATAAGCAATCTGCATACTACTATTGTTACGCAGATGGTTAATTTATACTTGTTTATAAAATTAGCAAAACAGTGACAAAGCAATCGATTGGAAAGACAAGAGGAAACCTGCAAAGTTTTGAGGTGCTTGCATGAAAGCAGTCATACTGGCTGGAGGGCTTGGGACTCGTCTGAGTGAGGAAACCACCGTCAAACCAAAGCCGATGGTGGAGATTGGTGGCAGACCGATCTTGTGGCACATTATGAAAATTTACTCTGCCTCTGGTATTAATGATTTTATTATCTGTTGCGGTTACAAAGGATACTTAATTAAGGAGTACTTTGCTAACTATTTTTTGCATATGTCAGACGTAACGTTTGACATGCGTTTCAATCAAATGAACGTTCACTGCGGTTATGCCGAGCCTTGGCGAGTCACTCTAGTAGATACGGGTGATAAAACCATGACTGGTGGAAGACTCAAGCGCGTTAGAGAACATATTGGTAATGAAACTTTCTGCTTCACCTACGGCGACGGCGTGAGTAGCGTAAATATCAAAGAGATAGTCAAATTTCACAAAGAGCAAAATACTTTAGCAACTCTAACCGCCAGCCAACCGCCGGGACGCTTTGGTGCAATTCATCTGGAAGGAGATCAGACCAAGATTACTAGCTTTCGAGAAAAACCAGATGGCGATGGAGCATGGGTCAACAGTGGTTTCTTTGTTCTAGAACCAGAAACGATTGACTTGATTGAAGATGATAATACAGTTTGGGAACAAGAACCATTACAAAAATTGGCACAGATGGATGAGCTATCAGCCTACAAGCACCCTGGTTTTTGGCAACCGATGGATACGCTGCGAGACAAACACCTGCTCGAAGAACTTTGGAATAGTGGCAACGCTCCTTGGAAGGTATGGTAGATAAGTCAAAAGTTAAGTAGGGGCGGGTTGATGTCTCAACTCTTAGGTGAACGATTGACCGTCGAGGATTAAACTCGCCTTTACAAGTGTAATATTAGTCACTTCAATCGCATGAATAATAATCTCACGTATGATTTCGCGATCGTTGGTGGTGGGATAGTAGGGTTGGCTACAGCCATGACGCTAGGCGATTGCTATCCCGATGCCAAGATTCTGGTCTTAGAAAAAGAGAACGATTGGGCATCTCATCAAACTGGGAATAACAGCGGCGTTATTCACTCGGGCATTTACTACAAGCCAGGTAGCTTCAAAGCTAGATTTTGTCGAGAAGGCAGTCGCTCGATGGTAGAGTTCTGTCAGCAGCACGATCTTCCTCATGAAGTTTGCGGCAAAGTCATTATTGCCACGACTACCGCGCAACTGCCATTACTAGATAATCTTTATGAAAGAGGTATAGCTAATGGCTTGGGCGTGAGAAAGTTGAGTGCGGCAGAAGTTGCGGAATACGAACCGCATGTCAGATGTTTGGCAGGAATCCACGTCCCTACAACCGGAATCGTTGACTACAAAAAGGTTGCGCAGAAGTATGTCGAAATAATTCAAGCTCAGGGTGGAGAATTAAAGCTCGGTACTAAGGTAGAACGAATCCGACATACGAGCAACAGGACACTACTAGACACTAACTCTGGTAGCTTTGAGACAAAGTTTACGATCAATTGTGCTGGACTGCAAAGCGATCGCATAGCTAAAAAGAGCGGAGCCGATCCCCAAGCCAAAATCGTACCTTTTCGTGGCGAGTACTACGAACTCGTACCAGAAAAACGCTACTTAGTCAAAGGCTTGATCTACCCCGTACCCAATCCTGCTTTCCCCTTCTTGGGCGTACATTTTACCCGCATGATTGATGGCAGCGTTCACGCTGGACCTAATGCAGTCTTGAGTTTCAAGCGTGAAGGCTATCACAAAACAGATTTTGACTTCAAGGATTTGGCAGAAGTGCTAACCTATCCAGCTTTTTGGAAATTAGCTGCCAAACACGCCGATGAAGGAATTAAAGAAATCGTTCGTTCTTGGAGTAAAGCTGCCTTTGTCAGGAGTTTACAACAATTGATTCCAGAGGTACGAGAACAAGATGTCGTGCCAACTCACGCGGGAGTAAGAGCGCAAGCGCTCAAAGCCGATGGTAGTTTGGTAGATGACTTTTTACTCGTGCCAGGAAAAAATGCCATGCACGTTTGTAATGCTCCTTCCCCAGCTGCTACCTCTTCGCTAGAGATTGGTAAGGCAATTGTTGCCGCAATTTCCCAATCCCCTTCCCAGGCAAACACAGTCAAAGTATAGGAAGAATAATTATAAATGAAAGTATTAGTTACAGGTACAGAAGGATATTTAGGCTGTTTACTACCACCACTATTAATCAAACGGGGACATGAAGTTCTAGGAGTAGACACCGGATTCTACAAAGTTGGCTGGTTGTATAACGGGACTGAGACGACGGCTCAAACCTTAAATAAAGATATTCGCCACATCACTACAGAAGATTTGCAGGGTGTAGAGGCGATCGTTCATATGGCAGAATTGTCTAACGATCCTACCGGACAGCTCGCACCCAATATTACTTATGACATTAACCACAAAGGTTCAGTACGGTTAGCGAACTTAGCTAAAGCTGCTGGTATTCGTCGTTTCGTGTACATGTCCTCTTGCAGCGTCTACGGTGTTGCAACCGAGGGAGATGTGACAGAGGCTTCTCCTGTGAATCCGCAAACTGCCTATGCCGAGTGTAAGGCTTTAGTAGAGCGGGATTTAACGGCAATGGCAGATGACAGCTTCTCGCCTACATTCATGAGAAATGCTACAGCATTTGGTGCTTCGCCACGGATGCGCTTTGATATCGTCCTGAACAACTTATCTGGATTGGCATGGACGACCAAGGAAATCAAAATGACGAGTGACGGTACGCCTTGGCGACCTTTAGTACACGCGCTAGATATATGTAAAGCGATTATTTGTGCCCTAGAAGCGCCGCGGGACATCGTTCACAATCAAATCTTCAACGTCGGGGATACGGCGCACAATTACCAGGTAAGAGAAATCGCCGAAATTGTGGCAGAAGCTTTTCCGGGCTGTCAGGTTAGTTTCGGGGACAGTGGATCGGATAATCGCAGCTACCGAGTCAGTTTTGAGAAGATTAACTCTACCCTACCAGGGTTTAAGTGTGAGTGGGATGCACGGCGGGGAGCAAAACAGTTATTTGAGTTGTTTAGTGGAATTCAAATGACTGCTGATGTATTTACTTCCAGAGGGTTTACTCGCTTGAAGCAATTGGAGTATCTATTGCAAACAGGACAGTTAGATAAAGATTTCTTTTGGAATCAACCAAAATAATCCTGTTTGCTCAAACTTCAGTTTCCACTCTTTGAGTGGAATTTATTTTGTAATTTAGCTTTAAATCGTAGGAGAAATCGGATAGTGAGTAAAAAGTGTCGTTTTTGTGGCAACGAACTGCGATATACCTTTGCAAATTTAGGTATGTCACCTATAGCAAATGATAATTTAACTTCAGAACACTTGAATCGCGCCGAGAAGTTTTATCCACTCCATACATACGTCTGCGATCGCTGTCTTCTGGTACAGTTAGAGGAATTTGAATCTCCCGAACACATTTTTGGTGACGGTGACTATGCTTATTTTTCTTCCTATTCGGATAGCTGGCTCAGACATGCCAAAGCTTATACCGAGTTGATGGTAGAAAGATTCAAATTCAATGCAGCTAGTCAAGTTGTTGAAATCGCTAGTAACGATGGTTACTTACTGCAATATTTTCATCAAAAAGGTATTCCAGTATTAGGAGTAGAACCAGCTGCAAACACTGCTAAAGCAGCATCTGAAAAAGGAATTCCAACTTGGGTAAAATTCTTTGGCGTAAATACGGCTAAAGAAATGGTAGCAGAAGGAAAATCGGCAGATCTATTGTTGGGAAATAACGTTCTGGCTCACGTTCCCGATGTGAATGACTTTATCGGTGGCATGAAAATTGTCTTGAAGCCAAATGGCATCTTGACAATGGAATTTCCTCACTTACTGCAACTAATGCAGCAAAATCAGTTTGACACGATTTATCACGAACATTTTTCTTACTACTCCTTCATTACTGTAGAAAAAATGTTTGCCGCGCACGGTTTAACGTTGTTTGATGTCGAAGAACTCTCGACGCATGGCGGTTCTTTACGAATTTACGGCAAGCATAGCAATGCAGTAGAGCCAAGAGTTAGCAACCGCGTTAAGCAACTGAAGACAAAAGAAGCGGCTGCTGGGTTGGAAGATATTGAAACTTACTTGACATTTGGCGAACAAGTTAAGGCAACCAAGCGCAAGCTACTGAAATTTTTGATCGAAGCTAAATCTCAAGGAAAGACAATCGCTGCCTACGGTGCGCCAGCTAAAGGCAATACCCTACTGAATTACTGCGGTGTGGGCAAAGACTTCATCGACTATACCGTAGATCGCAGTCCTTACAAACAAGGTTTATTCCTACCTGGAACTCACATTCCAATTCTGCACCCAGATAAAATCCGCGAAACACAGCCCGATTACGTGTTGATTTTACCCTGGAATTTGAAAGAAGAGATTATGACACAAATGGCATATATTGCTGAATGGGGTGGACAGTTCGTCGTGCCGATTCCAGAAGTACGAGTTTATCCGGCAATTCAGCAACAGGTTTTGTCTACTATAGCTAGCTAATGCCACTATCAAGCCTATGCTTTTTACTGAAACGGCGCTCCAAGGAGCGTACATCATTGACATAGAGCCAAAAGAGGATAGTCGGGGTTTTTTTGCGCGGACTTTTTGCGATCGCGAATTTGCTGCGCTTGGCTTAGAAATTACTAACGTCCAGTGCAGCATTGCCTTCAATCATAAAAAAGGTACGTTGCGAGGAATGCATTACCAAGCAGCTCCAGCAACAGAGGCAAAGTTAGTTCGCTGCACTCAAGGAGCAATCTACGATTGTATTGTCGATTTGCGTCCCGATTCTCCCACATACTTATCTCACATCTGTGTGGAGTTGACTGCCGATAATCATAGGGCGCTATACATTCCAGAAATGTTCGCACACGGCTATCAAACTCTTGACGATAATACAGAGATAGCGTATCAGATGAATAAGTCTTATACGCCTGGATACGAGCGGGGGCTGCGCTACAACGATCCGATTTTGGATATTCAGTGGCAGCTACCAGTCAGCGAAATTTCTCGCAAAGATCTGGAATGGGATCTACTAGAAACGGTTTTAATTAAATAGTCATCCTGTTGGAAGTGAGTCGTGAGTAGTGGGTACTGGCAATTGGCAATTGGTAGTTGGTAGTTGGTTAAGAGGCAAGGGGACGCTAATAACTGACAACTGATAACTGTAAATGGCAACTTATAACTACAATCCACAGCAGGAAGTCATCGGACTGTTACCAGCAGGGGGACAAGCAACCCGCATTTCTCCCTTGCCTTGTAGCAAGGAATTGTATCCGATTGGCTTTCGCTCTCAAGCAGATGGTAGCCTGCGTCCCAAAGTTGTATCTCATTACTTACTGGAAAAGATGCAAACGGCAGGGATTCGGAAGGCGTTCTTTCTCCTACGCCCTGGAAAATGGGATATTCCTGCCTATTTTGGCGATGGCGACATCGTAGGTTTGGATTTAGGCTATCTGGTAGTAGGTTTACCCTTTGGCGTGCCCTATACCCTCGATCGCGCGTATCCTTTTGTTCAAGATGCAGCGATCGCGATCGGGTTTCCCGATATTCTCTTTCAACCAAATGATACCTACAAGCGTTTGCTGACAAGGCTTTATGCTGGCAATGCAGATGTAGCAATCAACTTGCTACCGCTTGAGCATTCGCACAAAGGTGGTATGGTTGACTTCGACGCGCGAGGACGGGTAAGGCAAATTATTGAAAAACCCGCCCAAAGTGAATTGCAATACAGCTGGTGTGCTGCCGTCTGGAAACCAAGTTTTACAGAGTTTCTCCATCAGTTTGTTGCTAAGTTAGAAATAGAGCGACACAATAATTCTTCTCCACCCCGCGAAGTTCCGATTGGAGATGTTTTTCAAGCAGCAATTGATGCTGGTTTGCAAGTAGAAGCAGAAATCTGCGATCGCCAACCATACTTAGATATCGGTACTCCAGCAGATTTACAGCGAGCCATACGCTACTTAACATCTGAGAAAATATAGCGTTTGAAATTGATGAAAAGCTCCTCACGTATTATTCGTTCAATTTGACGCTCAGATGTCATATAAATATCTTAAGTCTCTAAAATAGATCGAATCATCCAATTTCGATGAATTTTCTACTTTTGGTCGAAAATAGTTTTGATTTACAGAACCTGTTAAAATAATTTTGAATACATATATAAAATTAGTAACGAACTTGTTGTAGGAGTAAAATTATGATTCAAGTTAGTCCGAGTATTCATAACCTATCTTATTTAAGGAAATCTCTCACCTCAAACGATATAGGACGACAAATTTATCAAATGATATCTCGATTATATCCAATTTGTCGTAGTATTACAGGCAATGGAGTCCGAGAAACCCTAAAAATTATTCAAGAACACATTCCTTTAGAAATAGCAGAAATTTCTACAGGTACGGAGGTTTTTGACTGGACGATACCAAAAGAATGGAATATTAAAGATGCTTATATCAAAAATTCAAGAGGTGAGAAGATCGTAGATTTTCAGAAATGCAATTTGCACGTCGTGAACTATAGCGTTCCCGTACATAAAACTGTCAGTTTATCTGAATTAAAAGCACATTTACATACGCTTCCAGAATATCCCGATCGCATTCCATATCGAACTTCATACTATAAAGAAACTTGGGGTTTTTGCTTAAGTCACACACAATTTTTATCTCTAGAAGAGGAAGAATACGAAATTTGTATTGATTCGAGTTTAGAACCTGGATATTTGACCTATGGCGAATATTATTTACCAGGCGAAACGCGAGAAGAAATTTTAATTTCCTGCCATACCTGCCATCCATCTTTATGTAACGATAATCTTTCCGGTATATCGTTAGCTACATTGTTAGCCAAACACCTTAGTCAAATTCAACAACGAAGATACTCTTATAGATTTTTGTTTATTCCAGGTACGATTGGTTCCGTGACCTGGCTAGCTTTAAACGAGCAAAATGTCAATAAAATTGCTCACGGCTTAGTTGTTACTGGCGTAGGTGACGCAGGAAAATATACTTATAAAAGAAGTCGCCGGGGTGACACGCAGATAGATCGAGCTGCAATCCATGTCATGCAACACTCTGGCTCGGAATATCAAGTTATTGACTTTTTTCCCTACGGCTATGACGAACGGCAATATTGTTCTCCCGGGTTTAATTTGGCTGTAGGTTGTTTCATGCGATCCTCCCACGGTCAGTATTCTGAATATCATACTTCCGCAGATAATTTGAGCTTCGTGCAACCCGAGTATCTAGGTGACTCGTTCGCCAAATTCTTGTCAATTTTGCACGTATTAGAAAATAATCGCACTTACTTAAATCAAAATCCTAAATGCGAACCACGCCTGGGTAAAAGAGGACTGTACAGAGCTGTAGGCGGTCATGCAGAAGAACAAGTGAATGAGCTAGCTTTGTTATGGGTTCTCAACTTATCTGATGGCGAATACAGTTTATTAGACATAGCCGAGCGATCGCAACTCAGTTTTGATGTCATCAAGCAAGCAGCAGACGCTTTAGCGGGCTGCGATCTGTTGAAAGCTAAGCCAGAACCAGCTATGAAAGCATAAAGAATTTTCGTAAAATACATCTATATATAGATGAGTCAATCTGACTGCGATCTAGACTATGACAAAGAAGATGAATCTATTGCCCAAATAGTTGAAGTTAAGATGAGTGATGCGCTGGCGGAATTATCGGGAAAGAGAGTTTTGGTCACAGGTGCGAGTGGATTTTTGGGTTCTCATTTGTGCGATCGCCTATGTCAAAATGGTGCGGAAGTTCATGCTATTTCTCGCACAGAACGCACGACAGATCGTGAATTACTGCATTGGTGGCAAGGCAATGTGGAAGATTTAGAAGTCGTGCAAAACCTATTTCAGACAATTCAGCCCCAGATAGTCTTTCATTTATCTGGGCTGATTACTGGTGTTGCTGGTTTAGAGTTGGTGTTGCCCACATTTCACAGCTTAGTAGTGAGTACTGTCAATATCTTGACAGTTGCGACTCAAATGCAGTGCGATCGCATAGTCACGATCGGCTCGTTAGAGGAACCAGAACCAAAACAGGGTGAAATTGCGCCAATTTCACCCTATTCTGCTGCTAAGTGGGCTAGTGTTGCTTACAGCAGGATGTTTCACCATCTCTACCAAACACCTGTAGTTCTCGTGCGCCCGTTTATGACCTACGGACCCAGACAACCCATCCATAAAATTATTCCTTCCGTTACCCTATCTCTACTCCAAGGCGAAGCTCCCAAACTAGCCAGTGGTACGCGAGAAGTTGACTGGATCTACGTTGATGATGCGATCGACGGTATGCTAGCGGCAGCAAGAGTAGCTGGAGTTGAAGGATATACCTTCGATCTGGGTTCGGGCAACTTAGTTTCTATTCGTTCGCTCGTAGAACAACTAACGCAAATAATTAACCCACAAATAGAACCTTTGTTTGGTGCTTTACCCGACCGACCAGTAGAAAAAGTGCGAGTAGCAAACATAACCTTGACTTTAGATAAATTAGGTTGGCAGCCGAAAATTTCTCTAGAAACAGGCTTAGTTTATACAGTTGATTGGTTTCGTCAGCAGTCAAAAGCCGAGCGCGCTTAAAGCGCTCGTAGTTTTATGCTTTTGGACTAAATTGTCCAATGAAAAATATATTCCAATTGCTTCAGTATTTATTAGTTATAGCGCGTCCAAGTTGTAATAGTTGTAATACTGAGTTTGAAACAAGCGATTGATAAATATGGTTATTAAAAAATATGACTAGTAAACAAAGAGTACAAGAAGTTATCAACAGGCTAAAAGTTATTGTCGGCTTGCACCTAAGAAATTTAACTTCTTATTTATTATTTTTATGGATTATAGCGCGTAAAAGTAAACCTCTAGCGCTAAGCCAGAAATCGGCGATCGTTTTTGCTCCTCACCAAGATGATGAAACTTTAGGCTGTGGTGGCGCGATCGCCCTCAAACGGCAGCAGGGAGTCCCAGTGAAAGTCGTGTTTATGACTGACGGGCGCTATGGTTTCCTCGATCGTATGGAAACGGCAGAAGTTATCAGCTTGCGTAAAAAAGAAGCTCAGACTGCGCTTGATGCTCTTGGGGTTGCTGATTCAGAAATTATTTTTCTCGACCAAATTGACGGTACTTTGGCTAGCTTGACCAGTGAATCGCGCCAAAACTTAATCGAGCAGATCGTTCAATTGTTACAAAAAACTGCGCCAGGGGAAGTGTACGTTCCTCATCGCAAAGATTTTCATGCCGATCATGAAGCAACTTACGATCTAGTCCGGACTGCGATCGCTCAGTCTGGAATGCAGGTAGAGCTACTACAATATCCCATTTGGATCTTCTGGCAAAATCCTCTGTCATTTCAACTTCAAGGGAGAGATCTCGACGGCGCTTATCGACTACCGATTAATTCCGTTCGCGATCGAAAACATCAAGCGATAGAAACTTATCAATCGCAGATTCCCGGTCTCAGCCGTGGTTTCTTACGACGATTTTTTTCGCCATACGAATTATTTTTCAAAGAATAAAGTCATTCCGACTTTACAGTTACAAGTTATTAAGAACAGATAATGTTCGCGGTAAACTAAAATAGTAGCCTGAATGTTCGCAGTAAACTAAAATAACAACTCTGTTTTTAGGTAAAAACAGGGTTCAGATATATGAATATTCTAAATATAGATAGCAATAGAACAGCTATGATTGCTAACTTTTTACATCGTCTGGGTCACTACTTCAATTTTATTTTTGGCAAAATTAGTGGTCGAATTAATCGTATTAAAGTTGCTTCTTTCAAACCAGAAGGCATTGCCAAAGGAAACGCTCTAATTTCATATAACCTCGATCCATTTCTCGCCAAATCTACTGAAGCAGTTTGCAATAAGCACACCCATCATTGGGAAACTGTGGAGATGGTGAGAATTTTGTTAGATTTAGGTTATTGCGTTGACGTTATTACCTTATTTAACGATTTATTTATACCCCAAAAAAAATATTCTATCGTGCTCGATAGTCGGCACAATCTAGAAAGATTAGCTCCAGTACTCGATTGGGACTGTATTAGAATTTTGTATGCTGATACAGCTCATATCGTATTTCATAATGCGGCAGAGTGCAATCGATTATATGCCTTGCAACAAAGAAGAGGTATAACTTTACGCAATAACAGGTTTGAGCCACCGAATAAAGGAGTTGAGTACGCGGACTGCACGATCGTTTTAGGAAATGAATTTACGATTAATACCTTTAAGTATGCTCGCAAACCAATATATCGCGTGCCAATTTCGACAACTGAAGTCTATCCATTTCCAGAAGAAAAAGACTTTGCTGCTTGTTGTCGGCGTTTTTTATGGTTTGGTAGTAATGGAGCAGTTCATAAAGGGTTAGATCTAGTTTTAGAAGCTTTTGCAGAAATGCCAGATTATCACTTAACTATCTGCGGTCCGGTTAGCAAAGAGCTAGATTTTGACAAAGCCTTTTATAGAGAACTTTATTATACTCCTAACATTCATACTTATGGATGGATCGATGTTAGTAGTCCTGACTTTGTAAAAATTGCTAATTCTTGTCTCGGCATTATTTATCCTTCGTGTTCTGAAGGTGGTGGCGGTTGTGTAATTACCTGTATGCACGCTAGTTTAATCCCAATTGTGACTTACGAAGCTAGTGTAGATGTCAGAGATGATTATGGAGTGATTTTAAAAGAAGCTTCCATAACAGAAATTCAAAAAGAGATTCAGAAAATCTCTAGCTTACCTCCAGCAGAGTTAAAGGCAATGGCACGGCGAGCGTGGGAATTTGTGAGGGCAAATCATACACGAGAGAGGTATTCTCAAGAATATCGTAGGGTAATAACAGAAATTATTGATACTTTTGGAAAACCCAAGTTTTAAATTAATCGGAAACTACTATTTAATTTATCTCAACTAGCTTTTGAGTAAGTGAAATAATAGTTTAGTTAGGTTGGGTGAAATTAGCTTGTCGCTATTTCTTGAGTGACAAATTATAGGAGTTTAGTAATCCATTCAAGACTTTTCGTTGAGGCAAGTGTCTCAAAAACGATAGATTCTAAAAAAAGAAAATCGATTAGTACTATTTTTGGTGTCGCTTCTTGAAATCGAAATAGGTATAACTGAATAGAGGAAGTCGAGCTGCAACAGAATAGCAAATGATTCTCAATAAATCGAAAATTTTCCAAGCGATCTAAGTTGTCATTTTAGACCGCATAAGCGTGTGATTTTTGAAGTGAGGATAGTTATAAAGTTTCTATAACTAACATAACTCATGCTCATCGCGAGCGCAAAAATCTCAAGGGCAAAATAGCTAGACTCTAGATGCACCCTATCTCACCGAGAAAAACTACGACTTTGTGAAGAGGTAAACGAATTGTCATACAATTAAAATTGGTGAGCGATTCGTAATTGATTTATGGTTGTGTAGTTAATGCTGGTGCTTTCTAAAACATCTGTCATAGTAAGTGATAAATACTCTTGTTCTTCTCAGGAGCAATTGTTTCGAGCAGAGTAACTTTGGAGAATATGGAAAAATTCTTCGATTTTATTTCAGGCATCTGCTATATTGCGAAGGAGAATGGGATTATAACTGAGAATTTTGCGCTAGTAGAGATGGGCAATCGCATCTGTATAATCCGCTTATACCGACTTTATACCGATTGAGAGGCTGAAATTGACTATGAATGCTGACTTGCTTGACGCGATCGCCAATTCCGAAGCTTGGTGCGCCCGTAAGCAACATCGGTTACATATTTTCCCAAGTCAGAAACATCTCGCTCTCTCAAGAAACATGACATGCAAATGACTCATTAGCTTTGGTTGACAATGCTAAGCTTTCCCATGCTAGGTTGGATTGCGCCACACTAGCTTGTAAGTGCCGAAATGTGACGGCAGCAGGCGTAAAGGCTCTCGCTAGAGCGTAATGTTAATTGTTAATTTGGTCATGAGCTTAGATGATATCAGATCGTTTGCCAAAACAAGATAACTCTGTAGCTACACCTGCACGGATTGACTGCGTTGGTATGGGGTGGTTTCCGCACGCGCCAGGAGGACTAGACCGCTACGTATACGAACTAACGCATCATCTAGCTGCGACAGGCGATCGCGTTACCCTATATGGTCTAGGTTTGCCAATACTAGATAACTCCGCAGTAGAGTTAGTCAATTTAGCTGCACCCGACCGTCCCCTCTGGCAGCGATTATGGTCAACTCGTTGTAACTTTGCCGAGCGGCAATTGCAGAAGCCAGACGCAATTAACCTGAATTTTGCTCTGTATAGTTTGCCATTGTTGCAGAGTTTGCCGAAGGGCGTACCAATAACCTTCACTTTCCACGGTCCTTGGGCATTAGAAAGCGCTCAGGAAGGTAGCAGTCAACTGAGCGTGTTGCTAAAACAGCACTTGGTAGAAAAAACGGTTTATCGTCGTTGCGATCGCTTTATCGTTCTCAGCCGTGCCTTTGGCGAGATTTTGCATCAAACATATCAAGTTCCGTGGCACAAAATTAATGTCATTCCAGGTGGGGTTGACCTACAACGCTTCCAGCCCAACTTATCGCGGCAACAAGCTCGGACTCATTTAAACTTTCCTTCAGACCGATTGATTCTATTCGCGCCCCGTCGCTTGGTTCACCGCATGGGTTTAGACAAGTTACTGCTAGCCCTGGCACAAATCAAGCCAAAAATCCCTGATGTCTGGTTGGCTATAGCTGGTAAAGGACCGCTCAAACAAGTTTTAGAACAACAAGTCGCCGAGATGGAACTGCAAGAACACGTAAAATTTCTAGGTTTTTTACCAGACGAGCAGTTACCGATCGCTTACCAAGCAGCAGATCTTTGTGTCATGCCCAGCCAATCATTGGAAGGTTTTGGTTTAACAGTTTTAGAATCTCTTGCTTGCGGTACTCCCGTGTTATGTACTCCTATAGGCGGAATGCCAGAAATTTTAGCTCCGTTTTCACCAGAATTAATTGCTGATACCAGCGAGGCAACTGCGATCGCTCGGAGATTAGCTGAATTACTGACCGACTCAAGTTTGTTACCTTCTAGAGATGCTTGTCGGCAGTATGCTGCAACTCATTTTGATTGGCAGAAAATTGTATTACAAGTGCGCCAAGTCTTGTTAAGATAATGTGCCAATTATTCAACCTCAAATTTTTAAGTCCTGTTCTAGGAAAGTTAGTACTTGCTAATCGAAAGGATTAGTGGTACTGCGTAGGCTTTATAGATTTTTTATAAAAGTTTTATATAGTTCGAGTATTGACTGTAAAGAAACAGTGAAAGCCGGCTAATATCGTGGTGGTTTTAAGGGATTTTGCATAACATAAGTATAAATTTGCTCAATCATTTCCGAAATCACGTAAGTCCAACGTGTCATCTTATTTAAGACATACAAATCTAAAACTTTTTAATTGCCATTTTACACAAGTTGAGGTCATACTCTTGAAAATACTTGAACAGATTGATTTGTAAGTCAGTTCGCCTGTCAGCAAATAAATATCTCTATTAGAGATTCCAATTTGCCTTTGATTCTGGATCTCATCCCTGCTTGGGGAATTGAAACACTATAGCCGTTACATGTCAACATCTAAAGCTGGAATTATGCCGAATAGCTCTACTATCGAGCGAGAGCGCCAAGCTAATCAATTTTTGCGCTACAAATTGAAGTGGCGACAACAATATCTGGTTGTAAATTTAGCATCAACAACAAGAAAAATGTATCTCTCTGGGCTTGACACTCAGGAATGGTTGGTAAACCGTTTAAAGCTGTCATCATTAAAGGGAGTATGCCTCGATCCTAATCTTGGGGAGACAGAGATCGAAATATGGGCTGATGCGTGCGCTCAAGCAGACAAAACAGCATTTTTGCGCCTACCACCTCAACTAAAAAGAGCAAAGCGACAAAATCTGATTGGTGGGAAATTGCAGAAGCTGCTCGACCGAGCGATCGCGGCTCTGTTAATTTTATTGCTCAGTCCTGCACTACTCGCATTGCTCTGCATATCCTGCTGGCGATCGCCAAACCCATTCACCTGCGATCGGCAGTGGTACGTGAGCCAGCAAGGTAAGCTATTCAGACTATACAAATTTCAATTAATCGCAACAGCCAATTCTAAACGACGAGAAAACGACGCACAGCACGAGTCAAAAAATCTGCTGGAGCGTTACGGATGCTCTCAACTCGAAGATTTGGATCGATGGCTGCGTAGATATCATTTCGATAGACTGCCGAAGCTATTCAATGCTTTGCGAGGAGAGATCGGGATTGTCGAACGACGCTATCTGACTTTGGGGCAGGTAGTAAGGCTAAGTTTAGACAAAAAACCACTTGACAAAAAGCCACTTTTAGAAGCGCGACACCAAGAACCACAGTCCGAACGCAGCATAGAAAAACTGCACTCGGTAGGAGTGGAGTACAAGCACTAAGCACCAATAGTTGTTTGTTTAGCAGTTTTTGATTTGGTAGTTTTTGATTTAGGTGTTGTCAGAAAATACATAACTGAATTCTTAGTTCATCTACAATTTCGATCTGTTAGCTACTAGCTAGCAGCTAGCGCAGTGATCAACCAAGCTCTAATCGCAACATGAGAATAGATACATTCAGATGGATTGAACCAGCTAGAATGGGAAAATCCTATTCTGAGCAGCAATATCGATCGCTTCAACAGCAAGCCATAAGCCCAGATCGAGTATCGAGTACTGATGGTTTAGGAGTTTGGTAAATGAAAGCAATCAGAAGTCGAGTTCAGTGGGTTTTGAACGGACGTAGCTCTACTGCTGCAACTTTGCAGACAGTCATGGCAAGAATACTCGTGCTAGCCGCCAACATGGGGACTGGAATCATTACGTCTAGAGCCTTGGAGCCGCAAGGAAGAGGTGAATATAATGCGATCGCCCTTTGGCCCCAGTTTTTAGCTTACCTCTTAATGTTGGGTTTACCATCCGCCATACAATACAACTTCAAGCGTCATCCAGAGAAAGAATCGGAACTTTTTTCAGCAGCTCTCGGATTGAGCGTGGTACTGGGTTTATTTGCCATGACGATCGGTGTCGTATTCATGCCACGGTTCTTACCACAGTACTCGGCAGATGTGATTCGCTTTGCCCAATGGTACATGATCTTAGCTCCGATCGTCCTTTTAACGGAAATTTTTTTCTCAATCCTAGAAGCAAACCAAGAATTTACCTTTGTCAATCAACTTCGTTCCCTACAACCATTATTTACTCTAGCTATTTTGGGCGTGTTGGCATCGACCGAGCAGCTAACTCCTTTGACTGCCGCTCTAGCCTACAGCGTACCTGGGTTGCCTTTATTTTTCTGGATGTGGAGATATTTATGGCAGCGCTTTCGCCCCCGTTGGAAAGGGTTAGGCAGCGCTTATCGATTGTTAGTTAGTTACGGCATTCGTGCTTATGGCATGAACTTACTAGGAACTCTAGCCGAGAAGATCGATCAAGCATTAGTGGTGACTATGCTATCTCCTGCTTCGATGGGTCTGTATACACTAGCTTTGAGCGTCTCTCGAATGCTTGGTTTATTCCACAGTTCGACGATTACCGTCTTGCTACCCAAAATTGCCGCACGTCCAATTGAAGAGGTAGTGGCTTTAACTGGACGAGCAGTCCGTGTCAGTACGGCTGTCACTGTAATCGTTGCCCTAGCGGTTTCAATCCCAATTCCTTTTTTGATTCAATTGCTTTATGGTGACAAATTTGTCGAGGCTGTTGGTGTTTTTCGCATTCTCAGCGCAGAGATCGCGATTGGAGGCGCGGCTTGGGTTTTGGCTCAGGCTTTTATGGCTGTCGGTAGACCTGGAGCGCTGACGGTTGTAGAAGCAATCAGCGTGTTGGTGACTGTACCCCTTCTGCTCATACTCATTCCCATCTACGGATTAGAAGGTGCGGGCTGGTCATTGTTAATTTCGACTGTCTTTCGCTTAGTTTGCTTGCTTGCCGGCTACCCACTACTCTTGAAAGTACGTCCTCCCGGTTTGATTGCGACTAGAAAGGATATAGATTTTTTACGGCAGGTATTTTTACATCAGTGAGGATGGCTCAAATCGTTTCCGCGATCGCGACCGATTATAAGGTATAAATTATGCTTAGTAAAAGACGCTCGACAAGAAATAAGTTGCATAACTGGAGGCAGCTGAATGCAATCGACCAATTTTAGTGGCAAAGTCTATTTTTATTGCATTGCACCGGATACTCCTGAAAAAACAGGCTATCCCCACACGATGATTTGCTTGGGTGATGGATTAAAAGCTTTAGGAATAGATGCTTACGCCAATATCAATTATTGGCGGCTAGCTCCAGATACAGAAGAGTACCTGTTTCGCCATGACCCTGAAATTACACCAGATGACTGCTCGATTGTTGTCCTCAATCAAGACTGGTTTCGAGTAGCAAATAAGCCTTTTCCACAACATTTATTTCATCCCAATCGAAAATATATTACTGTCTATCTAGACAGCGATGATGGTAGTAAAACGCACGCTTATAACCCTGAGTTTCGCCAATTTGATTTTATTTTTAAAGTTTGTTGTAATTGTTACTTCAAATACCCCGACAATATTCGCCCTTGGGCGCAGGGAATATCTAGCCGGATGTTGCGAGAATTAGAAAACATTCCACCGATCCAGGCAAGAAAAAGGCAATTGTTAGTTAATTTTAGAGAACCGCACAAAATCAAGCACTCTGTTAGGCGAATAGTTCGTAAAGAACTGCTGCCTCAAATCGATGCAGCTCTACCAGTTAATAATGTCGTTGAAGGTCTAGATAACTTCTCTACAGAGCCTTATCACTACATGCATTGGTCGCAAACAGGCAGAAGACATTCGCCAGGTTATTTCCAAAGTTTAAAAGATTACGCTGCTTGCGCCTGTTTTGGTGGCTTTTTTGTCACTCCTGTACCTCGCGATCCTTCTACGGCAACAAGTCGTTTGCTCAAAAAAATTCTCAGCAAATTGGAGTGGAAATCAAATCGGATTACAGATTGGGATAACTGGCGTTACTGGGAGTCCCTTGCAGCAGGATGCGTTAGCGTGCGCGAGGATTTTGACAAGTACGGTTTTATTATTCCGGTCATGCCAGAAAACTGGCGACACTACATTGGGATCGATCTGAACAATATCAAACTAGCTGTGGATAGAATAGCCAGCGAACCAGAAATTTTAGAAAAGATCTCTATTGAAGGCAGACAGTGGGCGCTAGAAAATTACAGCCCCGTACCTACAACGTTACGCTTTCTGAATACAGTCAGCGAAAAATTATAATAAATAGCCACCTATGTCTACGAATATAACTACCCATATCACAGCGCCAGAATCGTTAGTTAGTGTTATTATTCCTACCTACAATCGCCCAGAATACTTGAGAAAAGCGATCGCGAGTGCGGTACGCCAAACATATCGTAATATCGAAATCATCGTATCTGACGATTGCAGTCCTGACAATCCTCAAGCAATTATTGACGAGTTTCAAGACCCTCGAATTCGGTTCCGCCGCAATCCACAGAACTTAGGCATTGCATTAAATGTCACGAGTGCATTTAAAGAAGCAAAAGGCAAGTATGTTGCAAGTTTAAATGATGACGATCTGTGGAATGAAGATTATTTAGCAAAACTCGTACCATACCTCGATGCTAATCCAGATTTGGTTGTCGCTTTTTGCGATCATTACGTGATTGACTCAGAGGATAAAATCGATTATCTAAAAACTGAGGAAAATACGCGGTATTGGCAGCGATCGCGGCTTAAAGAAGGAATTTATCAACCTTTTTACGAGTTGAGTGTGGTCGATCAGTCCGTATTCATCGCCCTAGCAACTGTCATCCGTAGAGATGCGATCGATTGGGATAGCATCCCACTGGAAGTAGGATTGTTTTGGGATCTCTACTTGGCATATCTTGCTTGTCGATCTGGTAAGGGTGCTTACTACTATCCCGAAAGATTGACGCGCTACCGCATTCACCCCCAATCAGAGACGCAAATCAGCGGCAAAAAAAACGTGCAGGCGAAGATTCGCACGGGTAAAGCAGGAATCTTTTGTTACGAGCAATTCATAGCAGACGAGCGTTTACAACAATTTCGCCCGTATTTTAGAGCCAAACTAGCACAATCTCACACGACTTTGGGAATTGGTCTGATGCGGTCTGGACAAATTGCGGCAGCACGCCCCCATTTCTGGAAAGCAATCCAATACCAATTAAACTTGCGTAGTGTAGCTGCACTGACCCTGAGCTTTACGCCTGGGTCAATCGTCAAGCTATTAAAAGTCTAATCGGGTGAGTCGTGGAGTTAGCAAGTCATGATGATTTCTGTTTTGATACCTACTTATCGCCGTTCGCAAGACTTGGCACGCTGTTTAGTAGCTTTACAACAGCAAGCTCGACCGGCGGATGAGGTGCTGGTGGTCGTCCGCGATAGCGATACGGAAACTTGGCAACTACTAGCAGGATTAGACCCTCATGCTTTACCAATACGCACTGTCAAGGTGAGCGTCCCAGGGGTAGTAGCAGCCATGAATGCAGGCGTTGATGTGGCAAAAGGAGAGATTATTGCCATCACCGATGACGATGCCGCACCTCACGCCGATTGGTTGAAGCGGATAGAAGCTCACTATTTAGCAGATGAGAAAGTGGGTGGTGTTGGCGGACGCGATCGAATGCACTACGGGGCGCAGCTCGTCGAAGGTCAATCCCACGTAGTCGGTCGATTGCAGTGGTTTGGACGGGCGATTGGCAACCACCATCTTGGCGTGGGAAATGCCCGTGAAGTTGACATACTTAAAGGGGTAAACTCCAGTTATCGGCGTTCCGCGATCGCTCATATTCGCTTTGATGAGCGGATGCGGGGTACGGGAGCGCAGGTACATCACGAATTGATGTTGTGCCTAACTCTAAAACGGGCTGGCTGGAAGCTGATTTACGATCCCGCGATTGTCGTCGATCACTACCTCGGGCAGCGGTTTGATGAAGATCGGCGCAACCAGTTTAATGCAGTTGCTTTTAGCAACATGACATATAATGAAACCTTGTCTTTGCTGGAACATTTAAGCCCTATACGGCGAACAGCCTTCGCGATCTGGGCGGTTTTGGTAGGAACGCGAGATGCTTGGGGTTTAGTACAGTTACTGCGGTTCTTACCGAGTCAAGGAAAATTGGCGTGGCAAAAGTGGCTTGCCTCCATGCACGGGCGCTGGCAAGCGTGGGTAAGTTGGAGCAATCGCGATCGCTCCTCAGAGGTATGGGCGCAGCATTTGTAATTCGTAATTCGTAATTATCGATTGAGAAATCTGCCTTAGTTTAAATGCTGTCATCATGGAGATGCTACTAGGTGAACTCTAAGCAAACACTTTCAACTCCTGCTTTCGGATTGCAACCAGCGCCAGCTTGGATGGCAATTATCGGATTTTCACTGATTACAGCACTGTGCCTGGTTGCTGCTAGCGGGATCGCACGCTATGCTTTTCCCCTAAGTGCTTTTGTTGTGGGTGCGTTTCTCTATTTTCGCTATCCTGTCTTTTACGTCAGCTTTACTTGGTGGATTTGGTTTCTCACGCCGTTGCTTGCCCGCATCGTCGATTTTAAGAGCGGCTGGGATGCACAGCGTTTAATGCTGGTCACGCCTTTTCTTGTCTCGTTGCTAAGCGGGATTACTCTCATCCGCTATTTACCTAAAGCATATCGTCAAGGCGGCTTACCCTTGATCTTGGCTTTTGTCGCCGTACTCTATGGTTTTCTAATCGGATTGGTGAAGAATTCGCCTGTGGCAGCAACGCGAGCGAGTCTGGACTGGTTCACGCCAATCCTGTTTGGCTTCCATCTATTTATCAACTGGCGCGATTATCCCAAGCTCAGCAAGACAATTCAGCAGACTTTCCTTTGGGGCGTGCTAGTTTCCGGTGTCTATGGTGTCGTGCAATACTTAGTTGCACCAATGTGGGATCGGTTCTGGATTATTGAAACAGAATTGGTGACAAATGGCAGACCAGAACCACTTGGCATTCGCGTGTTTAGTACCATGCATTCGCCCTTTCCTTTTGCTGTGGCAATGATGGCGGGTCTGGTGTTGTTATTTAACACGAAAGGAACTTTGCGTATCCCTGCTTCTGTAGGGGGGTATTTGGCTTTTCTGCTATCGGCAGTAAGAGCGGCATGGGGCGGGTGGCTAGTGGCACTTATCACCTTGCTGACTTCCATGAAAGCACGCCTACAGCGACGATTGATTATTTCCATCTTAGTGATGTCTGTGTGCGTGATCCCGTTGGCAACGATCGAGCCTTTCTCAGAAGTCATTAATACTCGCTTACAGTCTTTTTCAGAGATTCAAAAAGATACCAGTGCTAACGATCGCGCTGCTACCTACGAGCAACAACTCAATCTTGCCCTATCTGATTTTCTGGGTAAAGGGTTGGGAGGGATGTACGCTACTAACAGTGAAGGTCAGTTAGAACAAGTTATCCTCGACAGCGGCGTTCTCGATTTATTCTTCACCCTGGGCTGGTTTGGTGCGATCCCTTACTTGGCGGGCATTGTTCTCATTATCTATACGCTGCTGCAAAATTCCGAACTGCGGCTGGACTCTTTTGCTAGTGCTGCCCGTGCGATTAGTATTGGCGTTCTCGTTCAGATGCCACTGGGAAATACCATAGTTTCGCTTGCGGGTATGGTTTTTTGGTGCTTTGTGGCTATGTGTTTGGCAGCACGTAACTACTACCAGCAGCAGAAGTGGTTGCAGTCAACGAATATGGCAGGGAGTAGGGAGTAGGGAGCAGGGGGGAGAAGAGAGCTGGGGGAGCTGGGGAAGCTAGGGAAGCTGGGGAAGCAAAACAATTCACTCACGCATTCAAAATTCTCTACACCCCACACTTCCCACACTTCCCACACCTCCCACACCTCCCACACCTCCCACACCGTCCCACACCCCACACCCCACACCCCACACCCTACACCCTTTCATCACGCACCACGCACCACTCTTCACTGATAACTGTCAACTGTCTTCAGGTATGGCAAGTTCGTCATAGACTGCTAGGGTTTCTTTATGAACTCTAGTCGCCGTCAGACGTTCTATATTTTGTCGTGCTTTGTCTTTCCAAGCGTGGAGAATTGGCGGCTCGTTCAGTAATTCAGTCAGAGCAGCTGCTAAAACATGACTGTCTGCTGCTGGGACTAAGATGCCTGCCTTCCCACCGTCCAAAGCTTCAGGAATGCCATCGACGTGAGTGGCAACAATAGCACATCCTGCTTCCCGCGCTTCTGGAATCACCAAAGGAGAGGGATCGCGGTGGGAAGCCAATACGAAGATGTCAGCAGCCATTAAATAGCGTTGCGGTTGTGGTTGAAACCGCTCGAAGTGGATGCGATCGCTAACAGGCGTGTTCCGTGCTTGAGCTTCAAATAGTTCGCGATCGGGACCATCCCCAACTAAGTAAAGATGAGCTGTAGGAAAATCAGCAGCAATTTGGGCAAAGGCAGTAATTAACTCTGCAATCCCCTTGCGTTTGTACATTCCCGCCACGGTCACGATCGCTGGGTGTTTTAGAGTTATGGGGACGCACTCTTTGAGTTGGCAAGTTCGAGGGCTACCTAGCGTACCGTTGGATATCACCCGCAGTTTTTGCTCTGGAATACCACGCCGTACCATAGAGTCTGCCACAGCCTTGCTGACTGCAATGACGCGATCTGCCAAACCCATCAGAACAGCACTACGCTGAAATTCGTTATGCACCGTCGATACGAGAGCGTATTTCGACTGAAATCTCAAAGTACTTGCTAATACAACTCCCGTCATCATGTGAGCATGAACGATGTTGGGGTCAAACTCTTTGACAATGGCTCGATAACCTCTAGCAGCTTCGATCAACTCGATGGGTTTTCTCGTCTGGTCTAGTTTGAAGTGCTTGACACCATGTTGCATGAGTAACTTCTCATAGCCTCCCCCAGCAGAAGCTACACCCACTTTGCAACCTGCCTGTGCTTGCAGACACGCTAAATCTACCGCTACGTTAACTATGCCGTTACCAGCTTCTAGCACGTGATTCAAAATATGCAGTACGTGCATTTATATCCCTACAATTCCTACAATGTCAGATAAGTTATGAATGCGTGCTATATGCACGAACGAGCTTGAAACAGTGAAGGTTATTGATGCATAAACCAGAAGCAAATAAATCCTTCACCATAGTAGCTGCGATTTGTCTGTTTTTTTGAGCGTTTTATGGGCAAGCTTAGGACGTGCGGAGAGTCACATCATCCCACTTCACGTAGTCTCCTTTTTTTCCAGTTCCCGTGGTTCCTAACTCTACGACTGCCCAGTCTCGGGAGATGGGTAAGGTGATTTCTAAATATTCCCAACCATTTTTCTTGGTGGCAGTTTTTGACATCTCTGCATCTCCGTCGCGATCGTCATAGCCAAGAATTTTGAGCGTTGCCTTGGCATTGCCGTTGACATATGCCCAAGCACCGATCGCCACATTTTTGCCTAGTGGCAGCTGACCAGCAATTCGTCGGACTCGGACTGGTGTACCCGCTGCGGTGCCATCTAATTTGACGTAACCCCTACCTTTGTGCGCTCCACGAGCATCGTTACGCACGAAAGTTACGTAAGGCAAAGGTCCCATATCGCCGATGTCGCCAGCACCAAAATGTACCCACTCAGTCTCAGGATTGTTAGCCGACTCAAAACCTTTGTTAGCAAGCGGTTGGTTCAAACGCATACTTTTGATTTTTTGATAAGTCTTGGTGGGCTTAAAGTTTGGGGCGATCGCCCACTCATCATGACCGTCAAGATCGAATAGTATGGCGTTGTCGTAACCGAATCTTTTGAGCTGTTGCCCGAAGATCGCAAACCACCGACGACGACAGTTTTCTTTTTCAGCCGCCGAACCAGGACACCAGCTTGAAATGACTCCGGCTTCGCTGATGGCAAGCGGTTTTCTGATGCCCCGTGCTTCTAGCGATCGCCAAGGATGCCCCAAGCGATTGTCGGCAATTTGTCCGCCATAGGCATGTAAGCCGATGTAATCGCTCACCTTATCGATGCCGCGATCGAGCATTTCATCTAGGATATGGGATTCAATTCCTGAAATTGGGGGTGATTCGATCTTAATTCTCGGGTCAATGGCTCTAGCAGCTTTAAAGGCAATCTGAGTCATGTCTACGCACTCTTGAGCTGACATCTTGCCATTGCCATAGTCTAATTCTGGTTCATTGTCAATAATATAATAAAAAATTTTACCTTTGTAATGTGCCATGACGTTACGAACGAAATAATTGAAGTTCGCTTGCCATTGCTCGTAGTTGCTATCTCGATCGACTCCCAATCGAGGAGATACAACCGTATGAATTTTCAGCCCTGCATCGAGGTACTGCCGCACGGCGATATCTCTGGCAAACCAATCAAAGGATGAGCCTTCTGTCTTACCGCCAACACCATCCATGCCCATACGAACTAAGCCTAAGCCTAGATCCTTCGTATGTTTAATCGATCGCGCCACATATGCTGGATCGGTGTTATAGCCAGTACCGTTATTAATTCCCAGATATGGACCGCTGGGAGTAGCTCTGACACTAGCGCTGGGCGATCGCGCTGGAGGTTTATTAGATGTAACAGAGAATAAATTTGGAATGAGATAAATAGAAATTAAACTAAAAATAATTAACCCAGCAATGACACTCAATAAAAGCTTAAATCCCAAGCGATGACGAGCAGGTTGTTTAAACTTAGTCGAATTTTTTTTAGATCTCTTCAACATTTCAATTAGTGTCGAGCTATTATGCAATCGATTTGAGATTTTTTTTGCTGTCACGATAACATCATAAATAATAACTTACCCGTGAAAAGGCGATCGCCTTTTCACGGGTGAGCTGAGAAAATCTAAGTTAAGCTATGGCGCGCGTCCGCAATTAGAGTACGCGGACGCTAACGTCATCCCACTTCACAGAGTCGCCTGCTCTGCCAGTCCCCGACGTTCCTAGTTCGACCACTGCCCAATATCTGGAGATAGGAACGGTAATCTCTAAATACTCCCAACCGTTTTTCTGAGTTGAAGTCTTCGAGATCTCGGCATCACCATTTCTAAAGTCATACCCCAAAGCTTTTAGCGTTGCTGAGGCTCCGCCACTGACATAGACCCAAGCACCAATTGCTACCCTCTTGTTTTTTGGCATATCGCCTAAAATTCGCCGGATTCTAATTGGCGTGCCAGATCCAGCCCGACCGCTCTCTAACTTGATGTAGCCTTTACTGCCGTTACGCCCTCCTTGATTGCTATCATTCTGGACGAAGTTGATATAAGGCGAAGTCCCTTTATAAATCCATTCATCGTTGTTATCAGCAGGAGTCCACTCATTTTCAACGTTATTCGCCGACTCAAAGCCACCATTCGAGAAAGCCTTATTTAGGCGTAAATCTTTAATTTGGTAATAAGCTTTCGTGGGGTTAAAGTCTGGTGCAACAGCCCAGCTATCGTGACCGTCAAGATCGAATAGGATGGCGTGGTCGTAACCAAATCTTTTTAGTTGTAGCCCGAACATGAGGAACCAGCGACGGCGACAGTCTTCGGTTTCAAATTGGGAACCGTTACAATACTCGTTAATCGATCCCGATTCGCTAATAGCAAGGGGCTTTCTGATGCCGCGTGCTTCCATGACTCTCCAAGGATGACCGAGACGATTCTCGGAAATCTGTCCGCCATAGGCGTGCAAGCCGATATAGTCGCTGACCTTATCGATGCCGCGATCTAACATCTCGTTGAGCAGACCAGATTCAATTCCCATCACGGGCGGCGACTCGATTTTAATATTGGGATCGATGGATTTGGCTGTTTCGTAGGCAATCCGAGTCATGTCAACGCATTCTTGGGCTGACATTTTACCGTTGCCATAGTCGAGGTCGGGTTCGTTATCAATAATGTAGTAAAAGATTTTGCCTTTGTAGCGCATCATGACATTACGAGTAAAATAGCGGAAGTTTGCTTTCCACCGCTCGTAGTTACCGTCTCGATTGACGTGCATCCGCGCTGATAACACGGCGTGAATTTTGAGTCCTGCATTGCGATATTTATCAACAACCATATCCCTGCCCGACCAATGAAACCCTGCACCCTCTGTATTACCCCAAACGCTATCCATACCCATACGGACGACTTCTAATCCCAGGTTTTTGGTGTGTTGGATGGAGCGATCGACGTATCCTGAGTCCATGTTGTAGCCAGTGCCGTTATTCATGCCCAGAAAACTTGTCAAGGCTGTTGCTGGCAACGTGTAGAGAAGAGCTGAAGCAATTAATAGTGAAACAATAGACTTAGACGATTTAGCTTGTCGTTCTGATAACTTTTTTGGAGTTATGTTTTGTAGTTTCTGGTAGAATTTCATTGTGTACCTCTAAATGGAATTAATGCAAAATTCATGCAGCACAAGTTGACGATCGCACTTCATTTGCTACTCAATGCGGTTTGAGTAGACGAGAAGTCAATCGTGCAGAAAGCTGCTTTATTGCTGGCGATCGCGCTGCAATATTGGCAAGCTAGAGGGAAGGGTTAGCTGGCTAAGGAAAGTGAAGCAGCGCTTTGTGCAAATAGCTTTTCTAGTAGTTAAAGAAAGAACTATTTCAGTATGGTTATGCAATAGAGCAGTGTAGTGAAATGGAAAGGATTTAAGTCATTACACTTGAACTTGGTAATGAAGTTTCTGAAAAAAGCAGAATGCTTTACAAGAGCTTTACATGACCAATCTACAACTAAAGTAGGCTTGCTCAGATGCGGATTCAAGAGGAATTTTACTGATCTAGCTACTAGCCGAGATTTCCCCGATCGCCTTGTTTTCTTGAACTCTTATCGTAAAAATACTACTAGTGAAAATACCGTTAACTCGAGGGATGCAGAGCATTTTTTTGAGCAATCTCACTGGAAATATAATTATAGCTATCTTGAAATCTTAAAAGTATAAAATACAATATTTGACTTTATTAAAATAAGAAAATATCAGTTTTATATCTGGAAAATCTTAGTAATACCAATTCTGTTAATTTTTGCACTAAATCAAGTGTCATAGCCCCCCTTAATAAGGGGGGTTGGGGGGATCTTCTCCGCCGTAGTCATCAAGAACTAGTATAAAATCTCGTAAATTTGCGATCGCCTAGTGTTTTAGTTCTTCACAATTTCGCCAAAATTTGCCAACACGCGAGCATGATTGCGAAGTAAACCGAGTAGATTTAAGCGATTGCGCCTAATTTCTGGATCGGCATCCATGACTAAAACGCTTTGTTCTCCATCAAAAAAATTGCTCACAGTAGGAGCAATTTGAATTAAAGCATCTACTAATTGTTGATAGTTCCGCGATTCTCTAGCAGCTTGAGTTTGAGGCACGAGTTGCAATAGCGCATCGTAGAAAGCTTGTTCGGAAGATTTTTGAAAAAGTTTTGGTTTGACTGAATTTTCTGGCTGCAAGTGCGTGAAATCTAAATCTCCTTGAGCCGCGAGACGGGTGGAACGGTTGACGGTTTCGTAGATTTTATCGAGCGTACCGTTATTACGAATAGATTGTAAGAAAAGAGCGCGATCGCGTACATCTAATAAGTCTTGCAATGCTCGCAATCTGTATTCAGCATCACTTTCTCCCAGTACAGCATTCACTAGATCGTAGTCGATACTTCGTTCTTCTTGTAATAGCGTGCGAATTCTTTGAATGAAAAATTCCTGTAGAGATGCATTTAACGTCTCTATACTGGTTTTGGCATAAGTTTTGATAAAATCTCTTGCCGTTTGCTCTAATACTTGGTAGAGATTAATTGGTAAATTAGCCGCCCATGTAATAGAAACGATCGCATTTGCCGCACGGCGCAGCGCAAAAGGATCGGAGGAACCTGTAGGTAGCATTCCCAAACCGAAAATGCTGACTATGGTATCAAGTCGATCGGCAATACCGACAACTTGACCTGCTAAAGTTTCAGGTAGGCGATCGCCTGCATTTCGCGGTAGATAATGTTCAAAGATAGCTGTAGCTACAGTTTCCGATTCTCCGCTTTCCATAGCATATTTTTGACCCATTACGCCTTGCAATTCGGGAAATTCAAACACCATTTGGGTGACTAAATCCGCTTTACACAAGCTAGCAGCGCGTTCGATTTGGTGGCGTTCTTGCTGGCTTAATTGCAACTGTTCGTTAATTTGCTGCGCGATACTAATAATGCGTCCAACTTTGTCACCAACTGAGCCTAAGTCTTCTTGAAATGTAACTTTTTCTAGTTGGAGTAAATAGCTTTCTAACGGTTTTGCTAAGTCAGTTTTATAGAAAAATTGTCCGTCAGCCAACCTAGCGCGAATCACTCGTTCGTTACCTGCGGCAATAATATCCGATTTAGCAGGATCGCCATTAGAAATAGTAATAAAATTCGGTAGTAGAGACGCACGGCTGTGCGCCCCTACCTGAAATACAGGAAAATAACGTTGGTGGCTTACCATCACCGTAGTAATGACTTCTGGAGGTAAGTTCAAAAATTCTGAGTCGAATTTTCCGACTACAGCAGTAGACCACTCAACTAAATTTGTGACTTCTTGTAATAGTTCGGGGTAGATCGTAACGCTACCATTGAGTTGTTGTGCGATCGCATTGACTTGTGTTTCAATCTTTGCTTTGCGTTGTTCGACATCAACATCGACAAAAGCCGAACGCAAGCAAGAAACATAATCAGTGGCTTGAGGAATGGATATTGATTCTGGATGTAAAACGCGGTGTCCCCACGAAATGCGATCGCTTCTAATTATCTCGGAACTATTTTCAATTTGAATTGGTAAGACTTCTGTATCTAATAAAGCGACAAACCACACAATCGGACGGGAAAACTTTAAATCGCCGTCTCCCCAACGCATAAACCGCTTCCCTTCTAACCCGAAAATCCACTCAGGGACGAGTTGAGTCAAGATTTCTGCGACAGGACGACCTGGATAAGAGACGCGGACAAACACAAACTCGCCTTTATCCGTAGGACGAATTTCTAAAGCATCTAATTCTACCCCTTGCTTTTTGGCAAAGCCTTCAGCGGCTTTGGTAGGTTTACCGTCTTTAAATGCAGCTTGCGCGGGTGGTCCTTTAATTTCCTCGTCTCGGTCTGGTTGTTGCGATGGTAGACCTTTGATGAGTACGGCGAGGCGGCGGGGAGTGCCGTAAACTTCGATTGCTTCTGCCGTAAGATTATTATTGGTAAGACTTTGAGGAATACGCGATCGCCATTGCGCGATCGCGCTATCGACAAAACTGGCGGGGAGTTCTTCTGTTCCGACTTCTAATAGGAAATTAGGCATAGCACCCTAGATTGAGCGAGGCTTAATAAAAGACCTAGTTTCAACAGTTTACCGTGCCTGCAATCCCATTGGGTATGATGGCCGAGAGTTGATAGGGTGCGTTAATTAACGCACCCTATCAATCTTACGCACCCACAGATTCTTTAGCAGCGTACATCACTTCTACAGTGATTTCGGTAAAATTGCGATCGCGGGCAAATTTTTCTGTATTCCGCTTGACTTTACTGCGCACGAAGCCAGGAATTTTATTCAATTCTGCTTGAGCTTCTCTCGTCCAACTTAAGTCAGAATCAGCAGATATTCCCTTAGTAATAACTTCTTTGGTGTCGTGTCCGCCAAAGATTTCTAGCAAGTGGTCTTCCATTCCCAAAGTAAACGAATTATACACCAAATCGGCAATTTGATTCGTGCCTTCGTAACCCATAAAAGGCTTGTAGCCAATGGGGAAGTTTTGGATGTGGATTGGTGCAGCAATTACGCCGCAAGGAATATCTAACCGCTTACCTACGTGACGCTCCATCTGAGTCCCAAATATAGCAGAAGGCTCGACACGGGCGATCGCATCTCCAATTGCACCATGATCGTCTGTAATAATGACCTCATCGCAATATTCGCTGACCTGTTCGCGGAACCAGTCAGCATCGTATTTGCAGTAAGTTCCAGCCCAAACAACGTGAATTCCCATTTCCCGTGCGAGAATTTTGGTTATTGCTGCGGCGTGGGTGTTATCGCCAAATACGACAGCTTTTTTACCCGTTAAGTTTTGGCAGTCAATCGAACGCGAGAACCAAGCGGCTTGAGATACGTAGAGAGTTTGGTTGTTGATGTACTCTTCGTAGTCAACACTAGCACCTTGAGCGTTAATAATCTGCTGGATTTTACGTAGACAACGAGCAGTTTCGACTACGCCCATCGGAGTAATATCGACATAGGGTATGCCGAATTCTTGCTCTAAGTAATTTGCTGTTAATAAGCCTAGTTCGCGATAGGGGACGAGATTAAACCACGCACGGGGTAAGTTCTTCAATTCGTGAACGGAAGCACCTTCGGGAATGACAGCATTTACCTCAATACCCAAGTCAGCCATTAACCGTTTCAACTCGGTGCAGTCGTGTTGATTGTGGAAACCTAGAGTAGAAACACCGATGATATTGACTGAAGGCTTTTCGGTTTTAGCTGTGGGTAGTTCGCCCTTTTTCCGTGCTTTATCGATGTAGTAGCGGACAATTTGATCTAAAGTGCGATCGGCTGCTTGTAGTTCGTTGACGCGGTAGTGGTTGACATCTGCCAGGAGTACGTCAGCTTTTGCTTCTAACGACGCTCTTTCGACGAAGTTTTGTAAGTCTTCCTGTAAAATGCTGGAAGTACAGGTAGGCGTTAATACGATCAAGTCTGGATGTTCTTCCGCATCTTTACGGGTAATATTATCTACTACCTTCTCCTGAGAACCACGGGCAAGCACGTGTCTATCTACAATGCTAGCTGTGACTGGGGTAAAATTTCTTTCACGCTCTAACATCGATCGCATGACGTTGAAGTAGTCATCGCCTAGAGGCGCGTGCATAATTGCGTGGACGTTTTTGAACGAGCTAGCGACACGCAAGGTCCCTATATGTGCGGGACCAGCATACATCCAGTAAGCTAATTTCATATCTACCGTATTCCCCTCTGTGAATTGCGAAGTGTGAATCGCGAATCGTTGAATATTAAAGTCCGTTTGTTGATTGTCGCAAACATCGCGATCGCACTTGCTGCCTTACGCAACGATTCTTTATCTTTGGCTATATTCTGTAGTATATAGATGCTAGCTAGAGGGTGATTTCGTGCGATCGCTTTAGTTAGGATTTACCATCTCTCTCTAAATCAGCATTTCTATAAAGAAATAAGCTTGTAAATGTGTCACTAACTAGAGTGGAATAGAGCGTACATTTAATTTTTAGGAATTTATTATTTTAATATTAGAGTTAAGTTTTTACGTTGTCGAGCAATAGACTTATCCAATTCATTTGATTGTTCAGTATGTCGAAGCACAGGATATGCATAGCTTTGCTACTACTATTTATATCTTTTTTAATTTATTCTGTGTATTTTTTGAATAAAAGTTTTTAATTTATTCTGTGTATTTTTTGAATAAAGGTTTTGGAGGTGGCGATTCATTAGCTGTCCTTTGGCTACAGCTAACTAAAAAGTGTTCGGGATGCGATTTGAAGTATGCAAATCTAAAATCTGCAAATCTTAAAGGGGCAGATCTTAGCAAAACTCAATTAGATGGCGCTCATTTAAGTTACTCTAA
>NZ_JBOFLP010000130.1:0-19967 GCF_051657925.1 Chroococcidiopsis sp. | reverse complement strand
CCCAACGCTATTGAAGCAGGAATTCAGGCAATTCGCGATCGCGTGCCGATTATTACTGATGTAGGAATGGTAAAACAGGGTGTAGTGAATTTGCTCAGAAAAACTTTTGATAATCCACTCATTAGCGCTGTAGAAGGAGTTGAAGTAGCTCTTCCAGGCAAAACTCGCGCGGAAACAGGATTAATCCAGTCTTATGAAAAGTTTCCTACAGCAATTTTTGCGATCGGTAATGCTCCCACAGCGCTTTTAGCTTTATGTCAAGAATTAGACAGCGCCAGTGCGCTGCCAGCTGTGGTAATTGGTGCGCCAGTAGGTTTTATCTCAGTAGTTGAATCTAAGGCTGCATTAGCTCGCTCCCCAGTCAATCAAATTCGTGTAGAAGGACGCAAAGGTGGTTCCTCCGTCGCCGCTGCGATCTTAAATGCTTTAATTATGTTGGCGTTAGAACAGGAATTGTAAGTCGTAAGTAACTGCTCCCTACTCCCTGCTCTCTGCTCCCTTTCTTCACCGACAACTGACAACTGATAACTGACAAATGACACCAATACACGTAATTGGCATTGGATTAGATGGAGCTGAGGGACTGGTTGATTCAGTACGTCAATTGGTTGTGGAGGCAAAATTACTTGTAGGGAGCGATCGCCACTTAAATTACTTCCCACACCACCCAGCACCGCGTTTCATTCTAGGAGATTTCATCGAAGCGATCGCTCAAATTCGCCGTTATTTAGCAGATGGTAAAGATGGTATTGTAATTTTAGTATCGGGCGATCCGTTATTTTTTGGTTTAGGGCGATTGCTACTTGCAGAACTCCCACCAGAAAAACTAACTTTTCATCCCCACCTCAGCTCAATACAGTTAGCATTTAATCAGCTCAAAGTTCCCTGGCAAGACGTTAAGGCGATTAGCGCTCACGGGCGATCGCTAGATGAATTAATTCAGGCGTTGCAGCAAGGGGTAGAGAAGATTGCCGTATTGACGGATAAAACAAATAACCCTCATGCAATCGCTCGTCTATTAGTATCGCTAGATTTACTCGATCGCTACAAACTTTGGGTATGCGAAAATTTGGGTGGCGAGGACGAAGTATGTCGAGAGATTAACTGTAATGTCTCTACAGAGAATCTGTCTTTTGCACCTTTAAATATTGTTATCTTACTCCGCCAATCCGAGCCAGAACTACAACTGAACTTAGCCAACTTACCGCAACTAGGGATACCAGATCGTTTATTTCTCAGTTTTAGCGATCGCCCAGGATTGATGACAAAACGAGAGGTACGCCTCTTGATTTTAGGCGAACTGGCGCTGCAGCCCGAACAAATTGTTTGGGATATTGGGGCGGGAACTGGTTCGGTTTCGATTGAAATTGCTCGTTTATTTCCTACTAGTAAAATTTACGCAATTGAAAAAACGGCAGCTGGTAGCGCGTTAATTGCTCAAAACTGCCAACGATTCGGCGTAAAAAACGTTACGTCAATCCACGGTACTGCTCCAGAGATTTTACAAAACCTTCCTAGATGCGATCGCGTTTTTGTCGGTGGTAGCAGTGGTAACTTAACCTCTATTCTAGAAACCTGTTCCTGCTTATCTTCTGGCGGAGTTTTAGTCATTGCTCTTGCTACGCTAGAACACCTCAGCACGGCTCTAGACTGGTTCAAGCATCAAAATAGCTGGGAATATCAATTATTGCAAGTCCAACTCTCCCGTTCCGTACCCATAGCGCAACTCACCCGCTTTGCCCCTCTGAATCCAGTTACAATTATCACTGCTAAACATCTTTAGCGATCTTCTTCGCGCCTTTGCGCCTAACGCTTCGCTAACGGCTTCGCCTTCGCTATCGCTAACGCCTACGGCTGATGCGTGACATAAAAAATTGACAATAGCACTCAGCAATAATCCGAAACCCCATAATTTCCAAGCTTTTACCTGCATTTCTCATCTCGGTTTTCAGATTGGGAAAAACTCAGCATCCAACACTTGCACCAAGCTGTAAGGACACACAGGTGGAAAAACCTCGTATGGTAACTCCGCCTCTTTAACTGCTAAGTTAATGCCACTAGAATAACCGATCGCCACTGCTTCATCTAAATAGCTTTTTAGGCTAAGGTTTTCATTCATTAACAATAGAATCTGCTGGCGCTGTTCTTTAATTGTGGCTAGCCAGCTATTACCTCGATGCTGGGGTTGATACTGCCATTTCAGTAGATGTCCGATTAACACTCCCAAACGATTTCTCAGTTCTTGTCTCTCTCGCCTGCTCAAGCTTTCTACTTCCTCAATCAGATTATCCCAGTCAACTGCATCAAAATTCTTTGCCTTCAGTGCTTTAGCAGTGGCTTGCGTCCAAGCATAAAAATCTTTTTCGTAGAGATGTTTCATGAGGCGATCGCGCTTTTATTTAAGCGTAAAAAACTCGGTACAACCAAATAATCGTGCCTGTTGCGAGTAAAAATAGTAACCCTACTACACCTGCCAAAGGCTTACCATATTTTCCCGTAACCCATGCTGCTGCATTACCCGTATAATCTACGACTTGTAAGGTATCCAAACATGCGATCGCCCATACCCAACCCGCATGAAGTCCCCAAGCTAAGCCCAAACTTCCATTGTCTACCCAACGGGCAAGTACCAACACCATACCCATTAACCACAGTCCAGGCAATTGTGGAAGTGTTTCTTTCTGCTCCCAAACTAGATGTAACAAAGCAAAAATTAGACTGGAAATTGCAGCTGCCCAGCCTAAATGAAAGTCGCGTTCTAATTGAGTGAAAACGAAGCCGCGAAAAATTAATTCTTCCGTGCCGCTAATCCACACTGCTAATAGTAAAGTTAACAGCACAACTGATGCAATTTGTCTAGATTTTTTTGGTTCGGATTGCTGCCATTTCACCCAACCAAGAGCTATTTGTCCGGCAAATAAACTAGTAATACCGATCGCGCCAATTACAAAACCCCCACCACTAGAAATTAACAGATGCCAATTCCAGGTGAAGCCCCAATCAGTAAAAGGTACTGCCAAAAACTGGCTGGCTTGCCACAAAATCAAGGGCGCGATCGCGTAAAGTGAGGCAAGCAGTGGTAATTTTTGTCCACTTGTAATTGGTTGAGACGGTCGCCATTTAATTGCGATCGCGCAACCAATTGCTAATGGTAGCCAGCAAGCAGTCCATACTAGAAAAAATTCTGTCACCTGTATCATCGATACAGGTGCAATTGTCTGGAATGACATTAAGATTTGGCAGTTATACGATCCGCGATTAGCACGCCTCAGATAAAATTTGTCATCGGTCACTTGCTATCGATTGCTGGTGGCTAACCAATGATAATTGACCAACGACCATTTTTATTCGTCGTCTTCATCGTCTAAGTTATCGTCTCTACTTTTATCGCTATCGAGTTGAATTAGGTGAATGTGTTTGTAACCTAATTTAATCTCAAATTCATCACCTGGCTTTAAGCCCATTGCTTCGGTGTAAGTAGCACCAATTACAATTTGACCGTTTTTGTGTACGCTGACGCGATAGGTTGGTTCCCGTCCGCGACCATCTTTTGGTCCTTCAGGACTTAGAGGAATGCCCCTTGCTGCGAGTAAGGCATCATAAAAATCGGTTAAATTGACGCGAGTTTGGCTGTTTTTTGTGACCGTATAATAGCCACAGGCTTTTGCTCTTTCTCGTCTAGGTAAGTTAGAAAGTTCTTTTACCTTTTGCAGCAATGCTTTTCCAGTTAATGGATGGGTTGCAGTTTCAGTACTCACGCTCCAAATATCCTTACGTTCTCCAAAGTGGGTAAAGTTTGCTTGACAGATATTGACTGGGCTGTTTGCTTTTTGTCTATCGTCAAGTTGCTCTTTGCTAGTCGCACATTGTTTGTGCGATTTTTTCAGTCATCAGTTACACTTTGTCAGTTGTAGGCTGTTGATTTGCCACTGACATGCGATCTTCGATCGCCGACTGCTCTGGCTAATTGCCAAGTAGCTAATCTCTTATTTTATAGAAGAAGTATGTCCAAATCTCTCCTGTTCTCCAAAAATTTTTTCCATAATTAGATACTACCCATTTTAAATTCAACTTTGCAAATTTAATCTTAATTTTTTAACCAACCTTACCAAATATACAATCTTCGATCGCTAGCATCGAAGTTTTTTAGTCAAGCAGACACTCCTCGGACTCTAACTGGGAAATGCAACAAACATCAATAATTTTTCCCATTTCTGTAGCGGACTGAACTAAAGGCTAGCCATAAGGGGACAATTTGGTTAGGCATAGCAGAATCTAACCCCCAAAAATGGTTGCAAACGCTTAGCTTTCACTGTAAAGAACCAAAAAAATTTCGATCGAGACAGGTAAAATCGGAGAAAAGAGGTCATCCCTTTTTACTGATTTATGGCGAGAAAAGAGATCTGCCTAGCGCCCAAATCATCAAAGAGGTCAGGGAATCGGATCTGTTGTCAGAGCAGATAAAATTGGTATCAATATAAAATCCCTGACCTTTATGAATACGAAATTGCTCTAGCTTCATTTCTTTAGCACCAGCGACTCATGCGCCCACAAAGAGGGGAAATATATTTTTTTAAAAAAGGGGTTGACAAACCTGAAACTTGACCCTGGTGCTAGATAAATTCCACCAGATTTAGGTCGATCGTTCTACACTAGAAGCAGTTCCAGCGCGATCGACTACAGAGCAGTAATTTAACTAACCAGACAGCAAAATCTCCTTTGAAAGGATGGATTAAATGTCAAGTAGCGTTAACAACGATTTATCAGCGCGATCGCTCCTATTTACAAAATTTAGTTGATGGCAATGCAAGTTCTATTTAAAATCGTCCGACAATCAGAAAATTCCGCGCCTCGCGTTCAGTCTTATCAGCTAGAGGTAGAACCAGGAAATACAATCTTAGACTGCTTAAATCGGCTTAAGTGGGAGCAAGATGGTAGCTTAGCATTTCGTAAAAATTGTCGCAATACTATTTGTGGTAGTTGTGGAATGCGAATTAACGGTCGCTCAGCTTTAGCCTGTAAAGAAAATATTGGTAGCGAAGTCAGCCGACTGCAATTAAGCACGGGTGAGAGCAGGAATAGAGATGTTAAGACACCAGAAATCATTATCTCTCCTTTGGGGAATATGCCAGTTATCAAAGATCTGGTAGTAGATATGAAGAGTTTTTGGAATCATCTAGAAGCAGTCGATCCCTATGTCAGCACGGGGGCAAGAAAAATCCCAGAACGGGAGTTTTTGCAATCACCAGCAGAGCGATCGCAATTAGATCGAACGGGTAACTGTATTATGTGTGGTGCTTGTTATTCTGAATGCAATGCTCGTGAAATCAATCCCGATTTTGTCGGTCCTCATGCTTTAGCCAAAGCATACCGAATGGTAGCAGATACTCGCGATGCTGAAACCGCAACTCGGTTAGAAAAGTATAACCAAGGAACCCAAGGCGTTTGGGGCTGCACTCGTTGTTATTACTGCAACACTGTTTGTCCGATGGATGTTGCACCGATGGATCGCATCAGTCAGATCAAGCAGGAAATCTTACCATTAAAAGATGCTGCCGATAGCCGTTCCATCCGCCACCGTAAAGTTTTAGTCGAGTTAGTCAAAGAAGGTGGCTGGATCGACGAGCGTAAGTTTGGACTGCACGTGGTCTCGAATTACCTGCGAGATCTCAGGGGCTTACTCAGTTTAGGACCTTTAGGATTGCGAATGCTCAGACGCGGCAAATTCCCCCTCAAATTCGACCCTTCTGAAGGCGTGGCAGAAGTGCGATCGCTGATTGAAGCTGTTAAGGGAGCAGAGAGCAGGGAGTAGGGAGCAGGGAGTGGTAATTGGTAATTAGGTATTTTCTCCCCCAACTTCCCCAGCTTCCCCAGCTCAAGAGCAGCTCTCTTTTCCCTGCTTCGGCTCTTTGACAACTGACATCCGTTCACTGCGGGTTCATCGGCACGTTAATCAAGTTGCCAGCGCGATCGCAAACTAAAATATCCCACTGACCGTTAGCGCTCGATTCAAAGGCAATCCTGTTGCCATCGTTGCTGATGGTAGGGTGGCGCACTTCTGCTGCTAAATTTGCCGTTAAATTCCTGAGCTGGCGAGTTTCGCGATCGTAGAGAAAAATACCAACTTGACCTCGCCTACTACTAGTAAACACAATGTAGCGACCATCTGCTGATAAATCGGGATCGGAGGCGATCGCATCAACAGAGTTTAATCCTGGTAAATTGACGAGGCTACTCGTTTTTAAATTGAATAAATAAACATCTTGTCGCCCGAAGCGATCGGATGTAAACACGACGTATTCACCTGCAACGCGCGCAGACAATTCTGCTGCGGGACTGTTGAGGCTGCGTCCGCCTGGATCGAAGGGATAGCTTAAAAGATGGGGAGAGCCGCTACAGCCACTCAGGAAACTAACTAGGAACAATATAAATAGAGAGAAACAGATAGACAAGGGAGACAAGGGGGACAAGGAAGACAAGGAGCAAGGGGAGTAGAGGGGCAGAGGGGCAGAGGAGAAATTACCGATCGCTGGTCACTGCTCCCTACTCCCTGCTCCCTGCTCCCTAACAACTGTCATCGTACCATCTGGAATATCCAACTCAACGCGATCGCCTCGATCCAGGATTTCAATATCCCATTGCCCGTTTTTACTGCTTTCAAAGGCAATGTAACGCCCGTCAGGACTGATGCTGGGGTTGCGCACCCATGCCTGATACCACTGGCTGACAATCTGTGTTTGTTGCGTAGCACGATCGTACAGCGTCAAAACAATTTTACCGCGATCGCCAGTTAAATAAGTTAAATAGCGCCCCGTATAACTCAAGCTCGGATGTTCTGCGATCGCTGCGGCGGGAATGCGCGGTAGAGAAACTAGGCAGCGGTCTTGTAGATCGTATAACAGTAAACGGTGCTTGCCATCGCGATTCGAGACATACGCTAACCAACGCCCATCACCGCTCAAGGCTGGTTGCTCGTCGCTATAGGGGCTATTCAGGAAGCCTGACAAACAAACTTGGCGATCGCTAGGACTACAGGCTGCGATCGCCAAACTCAAGATACTTATACCGAGCGCCCAACACAGCCACTTCAGCAACCGTCTCAGCGTAGATTTGTTCATCTATGCTGTCGCCATCCGCGCGAAACTATGGCTCGTCAAAATTAGTTGAATTATCGCGATCGTCGTCAAACCGCTCGATTGGTTTGTAATCGACATAATCGGAAGCTGGAACTTGGACATCATCCTGACCGTACACTGAATTTTGAGGCGGACGACGTTTTCTCGGTCTAGATGACACTTCTGTATCCGCTTGTTCCGCACGCCTAGAGCCATTACTACCGGAGCGAGGCGGCTTGCTAGTACGAGTCACTTTTTCTTCCCAGTCATCTTCTGTTGTTGCCTGAGAAGATTCATTCCAATCTTCCTCCCCTGTGTCTGGTGGTAGGGGACGAGATTCTGGACGAGAACGTCGCTTGCTGGTGCTAGTACGAGTCCGGTCAGCGGGTGCAATTCTCTCTGTCCCGCTACGGCTTGACGAGCGGCGGGGTGGTTCTTCCTCATCGCGGCGATAGCGTCGGGGGGGTTCTTCCTCGCGATCGTACTCGCGATCGTAATCGTCCGTGCGCGTGGAACGTCCATCTCTGCTCCCTCGAATCCGCCGTGGGATCGTGCGTTCTTCCTCTAAAGGATCGTATTCATCTAACTCTGCTTCGTATTGATATGCAGAGCTGACGGGTCTTTCTTCGTCTACAATTCGAGTATTGCGTCGAGCTTGTTCTGTTGCTACGCTTCGCAGCCTCACGCTTTCTACAGCAAAAAATATTGTTCCTCCTGTCAGCAGCAGTTGACCGAATTGCATAATTGGGTCATACCGCCAACCTTGAAAAATCAGGACGAAACCACAGACTAAACCGATCGCGGCAAAAAAAATGTCATGATCTCGCGCCAATCCAGGGCGAAAGTTGCGGAGGAAGTATAGCGCTGCCCCAGCTACAGCTAAGACAATGCCCGAAATACTCGCAAAGTTAAAGTTGAAGTTGACCATTTTCGTTCTCTCAAGTATGTCTAGCCTAGCGAGTCAACTAGAAGATCGTCAAAGTTTGCTGGGTAGATGAGGGATTAGGAGTTAGGAGTAAGGGATTAGGGGTTAAATACTCTTCCCTACTCCCTACTCCCTGTTCCCTCTTATGAACGTTGAATCTTATCTTGTTGGCTAATAAAAATCAAACCAACTGTGACTGGAATCACCACAATTGCCAAACCTGCCAGCAAACTGAAAAAGAAGTTCATTAAAGAAGGTGTCATAGATTTTTAACCACAATGGTCTAGTACTTCAACTTTAATTGTAATTTGTCGTTACACGCTTGAGAAGGCAAATTAGTTATTGGTCATTGGTCATCGGTCATTGGTTATTTGCGATCTACCCATTACCTATTACCCATTACCTACTACCCATTACAGTCGCTAAAACTATGAATCCTAATGTTGCCGCTCTTCGCATAGATTATCAACTTGAAGGTTTGCAGGAAACTGATGTCGATCCGAATCCTTTGCGCCAGTTTCAAATTTGGTTCGATCGCGCCCTATCAGCTCAAATTCCCGAACCAAATGCTATGACCTTAGCCACTGCTACGACTGATGCTATACCTTCGGCTCGAATTGTCTTGCTCAAGGGTTTTGACGAACGCGGTTTCGTTTTTTATACCAATTATCAAAGTCATAAAGGGCAAGAACTAACAACCAATCCCCATGCAGCGCTAGTTTTTTGGTGGGCGGAACTCGAACGCCAAGTGCGGATTGAAGGGCGGGTAGAACAAGTTTCAGCCCAAGAGTCAGATGAATATTATCGCAGCCGTCCGTTAAATAGCCGCTTGGGAGCCTGGGCTTCCGAGCAAAGTCAGGTGGTGGAAAGTCGCGCAGCTTTAGAACAGCGCTTGCAAGAATTGCAAACCAAGTATGAAAATCGAGAAATTCCCCGTCCGCCGCACTGGGGAGGTTTTCGCGTCATTCCTAACGCAATTGAATTTTGGCAAGGTAGACCGAGTAGATTGCACGATCGCCTCCGCTATCGCCTGCTAGAAAACGGTAGTTGGGCGATCGAGCGGTTGTCTCCCTAGAGTAGAGACCTTACGTGTAACGTCTCTATACTGCTCCCTGCTCCCTGCTCCCTGCTCCCTGCTCCCTACTCCCTCCTAAACTTGGCACAGTGCGATCGCGTAAATAAACCCCTAAAGCAATGAATAAAATGATGAAAATTGTGCCAATTCCAAGGGGACTGGGGAGCCAGAAAATAGTTTCTATATGATTGACTTGTCCTGGTTGCAGTCGCCATATCAACTGATTACCCTGTTTCTTGGCGGGAATGGCGTTTTCTGCCTTCTCGATGCTGCGTCCTCCCCAAGGGGCGTTGAGGCTGAATTCAAAATCTAAGATCGAACTGGGGTTAATAGCTAGATTAGTGTTTGTGGAAATTAGGGAGAGCGATCGCAAGTCTAAGTCGAAACTCAACCGATTTCTCACTAACAATAAAAAATTATTTTGCTTCAAACTCAATTGAGAATCAATTGGTGGCAAATCCGTTTCTGTTAAATTATTTGGATTTTCCTTGTCAATGTAATGAAAAAATGCATTGAATTTTTCTGTTAAGTCCGCCCCATTTTTAAACGGAATTGTGACCGTGACTTCTCGATCCGATCGCCGCTTCGCTTTTCCGTGAAGTTGCTTGGCGCGACGTTCGATGCTGTCTAACCATGTCTTTACCGAATCGCTACTCAAACTCATCAGCCGTTCGTCTAGCTGGATGTGTTGCACGATTTCGCCATAGTTTGGACTGTCAAAATTCACTCCGACTTGATACTGGACGCAACCAGAAAGTAATAAAGACGACAACAGCACAATTCCTAATAGGCGCAACTGTCCGATAGTTTTCCTAGCTGATGCCATCAAGATCGATAGTTTCACAGACCCCCCTCCGAATACTCTGGCGCGTTAGCAAAACTGAACGAAGTTATCGCTCTTATTTCTCTTATTTATTGATATCATCTATTGCCGATCGCGTGATGATATAGCATTTTCACGCGATTTGTGAGACACCTAACTACAGAGCGTTTCAATTGCAATCGGATTTCACAAATGACCAATGACCAATGATCAATGACCAATGACCAACCTAAAGCCCCCACCAAATTAAACCACCAAGGGTTAAGGCGATCGCGAATAGGGCAACAATGATAAAACGATTGTCTTTCGTGTTGATTTTACTCAGATCTTCAAATTCGCGCGTTGGTTCCGGCTGGGGCGATCGCTTGCGATTATCGCTCTTAATGCTCAGTTTTATTTGCGACTCATTATCTGATATTGCCCCCAGATCGGGGATTTGAGTCATCCATTCGGCGGGGCGTTGCAGTTGCGGTGCTTGCAGAATATATAGTAACCGCCGTCCTTGCTTATTAATTTCATAGTGGGGATGGCGTTTGAGCTGTTCGCATAAAGCGATCGCCTCTTGTCTTTGTCCGGCAGCTTCGTAAGCATTGACTAGCCATAGCTGCACTTCACCACCCTGGCGACTGTTACGGTTAGCTAAGGCGCTAGCCTTTTCTAAGTGTTGTACGGCTTGGCGGTATTGTCCCCGCTCAAAAGTTGCTAACCCTGCTTTGTACTCAGTCTTGACAATTTCTTGGGATTGGGAACTCACGTTTGATTGCATGAATCTCTCTTTCTCGATTGTGTCACTCATGGGCAGCTTAACGACATCTGACTTAAGTAACAATTTTACGCAACATGAATCGCCATAATTATTTAAAATTTTAGATAGTGGGCTGAAATATCGGGAACATACAGGCAACAACGCAGCATCAGAGTTTTTAGACTGCCGATCGCGCGTGGACATTAAGCCCTACCAAAAATTTTAGGTTCTGGATATGAAAAAGATAATCGAGGTTCCACATAAGTATATTTCACACAAATATATTCCAAATAAATATACAAGCTGGGTCAACTGGGGTAGAGTCGCTTGCTCAACTGCTGCGCTTTTATCTTTAGGAATACCATTAGTCAATTCGACACCCACATCTGCCCAATCTACGATTATTATCAATGGTGGTGGGAGCTATCCCAATGGCAACTATCATAGAAGGAACCAGCCACAGTCTGCTCCTTACATCTACGGTAGTCCTATTCCCTCACCCATTCCAGTCAATCCAGCAACGGGGATGACTCCTAGACCTTCCGATCGCTACTTCGATCGCTATCCCGATTCTGCTCCTAATAGAGACCAAAATATCACGATTATCAATGTCGATCGTTCGTATGACCGATATCCACACGATCGATATCCAAATGAAGTAGGGTATCCAAGAGTACGTACTATAGAAGTTATACCCGCTCCCCCAATTCCAAATGGACTCGATCCTTACAGGTAAGCTGTTGGCGATCGCACGGTGCGAAAACTTCAATTATTGAAACTTGTCAAGATTGCTGGTACGATTGCCCCCTTTTTAGTGCGAAAACTTCAAATATTGAAACTCGTGAAGATTGCTGATGCGATCGCCCCCTTTTTAAGGGGGTTGGGGGATCGCAAGACTACGATGCAAAAAGATCCCCCCTAGCCCCCCTTTTTAAGGGGGGAAGAAGAGAAAGTTACATGTGAATCTAGTAAGTATATTCGGAAGCAACGATCATCGAACCGATACCTACGTCAGTGAACACTTCTAGTAGAAGGGCGTGGGGGATGCGACCGTCGATAATGTGAGCTGCACGTACTCCTTGGGCGAGCGATCGCACGCAGCATTTAACTTTGGGAATCATCCCGCCACCGACAACACCAGCAGCGATTAAATCTCGCGCCTCTTGAATATCCAATCTAGGTAGTAACGTTGAAGGATCTTTATAGTCCTTGAGGATTCCGGCTGTATCTGTCAGTAAAATTAGTTTTTCTGCTCCCAGGGCTGCGGCGAGTTCCCCTGCTACAGTATCGGCATTGATGTTATATGCCTGTCCGTTTTCGTCTGCTGCTACGCTGGATACGACCGGGATATAACCTTCTTTGAGTAGGGAATTTAACAGCCGCACGTCCATACTCGTAACTTCTCCTACGAAGCCAATCCCCTCACGACCTTCAGGACGGGCTGTAATTAAGTTAGCATCTTTACCGCATAGCCCAATTGCAGAACCACCAGCACGGTTGATGAGAGAAACTAATTCCTTGTTCACCCTGCCAACTAACACCATTTCTACCACGTCCATTGTCGGCGCATCCGTTACCCGCAGTCCGTGCTTGAATTGCGGTTCAATGCCGAGTTTATCTAACCAACTATTAATTTCTGGACCCCCGCCGTGAACTACGACAAGGCGCACTCCCACAGAAGTTAAAAACACGATATCGCGAATAACTTTATCTTTCAGGGAACTTTCTTTCATCGCTGCGCCGCCATACTTGACGACGACGATTCGTCCGGCAAATTTTTGAATGTAGGGTAGTGCTTCACTGAGAATTCTTACCCGCGTGGCTTCAGTTTCTCTGATGTACTCGCTCTCGTTGCTCATGAATTGCTTCCAGAACGCAAATAAATACTCGATAAGAGTGCAGTTTAAAAGAGTTTGCGTTTTGCCACAATCTCAGAAATAACAGTTTGAACAGCCTGGTGTGTGGTAGTCGGTTATTATTTCATGAGTCGTGGAGTCACGCTGCACCACAAACGCGAGTAGAATCGATCTCGATCGCGCCGTATTGTACTGAGCGCACGGTTGCGGTTTTTATCTCGTCCTACCCGTACTGGAAACTGAGATGAAAGTTGGCGAGCATCGTTTCACCCTCACTTGCTGATAAATGATAACCGATCGCTGAAATTAGTAAAGATTAGTTGCAGGAAATGTGGTTTTCCAATCGTTAGTAGTATCTTACAAATAGAAGCTTTCTATAGCTTCTGTGGCAGATAAACAGCCAAAAGTCCGATAGATAAACTGAGTTAAGAGGTAAAAGAAGCTGTTTTACTATCTGTCTGGCCGACCGACAGCAACACCCAACTCGAACGCTGATATTTCCTCCTAGTTGAAAACAGAGGGCAATGTAACCGACGATCTAACTTTTCTCTGAACAGGAATTGCGATCGGTGCAACCCCAGATAGGATTACAAACATGAGGAAATCGCTAAGCAAGTAGATGCTTGGGTGTTGTTGTTTTGAAATCCAAAAATAATTGAGAAACCGAAACTGGGATAGTCGAAACGTTGAACTAGGTTAGGTTTTCCGTACTCCCAATATTGCAGATATCCGTACAAAATTCCAAACGACTTTCAACTGATATTTTCAGTTCGGTAATCATCATTTCAGCATTCATAAAAACCGAATTTCCTCGAACTTTCTACACCAGTAAGATAAGAAGCAAGAACACGGAAAACAAACTCAAAGCAATTAATTAAGGTGTAGTTATGGTATTAGTTCGCTGGAATCCTTGGCAAGAAATGAATACTCTGCAACGTCAAATCGATCGCTTATTTGAAGATTCATTTGCATCTAATTCTGTAGTGAATGGTAACATTGCTAAAATGCCAGCCGCAGAAATTTCTGAAACTGAAGATGCCGTCTACCTTAAATTAGAAGTACCTGGAATGGAAGCGAAAGATTTAGACGTGCAAGTTACGGAAGCTGCTGTTTACGTTAGTGGCGATCGCAAGTCTGAAACTAAGCAGGAAGAAAACGGCAAGACTCGCAGCGAGTTTTACTACGGTAAATTTCAGCGTGTCATTCCTTTGCCAGCACGGATTCAAAACACCAACGTTACCGCAGAATATAAAGATGGAATTTTGAATCTGACTCTCCCTAAGACTACGGCAGAAAAAAATAAAGTTGTCAAAGTTAATTTAGAGGGATAAGCAATAAGGGAGTAAGAAAATTTCTTCTTACTCCCCGATTCCGCTTTATCTTCACTACAAAAGCATCAGAACATTTTGCCTAGCTGCATGTCGTAGCTAGGCTTTCTTGTTTTGATTTTTAACTTTATGACTTCCTGATGTCTCTACAGATAGAGGTAGCTGCCTTGACAAAAATTAATAATTTTAGAACGGGAGTTATAGGAGTTTAGCGAAATGACGAGTGAAATTGCCGATCGCTTCATGCAGACGCTACAGCAAATCGAAGCTAGTGGCGATGTAGAACCATTAGTTGAAATGTTTGCCGAGGATGCAGAAGCGACTAACCTAGCAATGGTAGAACCACTCAGAGGAAAGGACGGCGCGCGGCGATTTTGGCAAAAGTATCTCTCAGTGTTCGATCGCATCCACTCTGATTTCACTCATGTCACCGCAGATAGCAACACTGCGGTTATGGAGTGGCGATCGCAAGGGACTTTATCCAATGGGGAAGACGTACGCTATAGAGGTGTCAGCATTATTGAAATTGACAATGGATTAGTACAAGCCTTCCGCACCTACTACGATTCCGCTGTATTTCTGCCTACAGGTGCAAAGCAAGCACAGAGATAATTGAGAGGCGATTAAGGCGATTAAAATGAAACAGCATCGATCTTGCAAATAATCTAAGCTCATGCCATCCGAGATTCAGCTGTTACCTAGCATTCATGCCAAATCCGTGCGCGAGAATGGCAAGCAATATTACTTAAGTACAAATGGCGATCGCCTTCCTAGTGTCTCTACCATCCTCAACGCCACAAAACCTCAAGCAGATCGAGATAGACTATTCAACTGGAAACAGCGTGTTGGTGTAGAAACCGCCAATCAAATCTCCTCCACCGCCAGCCGTCGCGGTACGCAAACGCATAAATACATTCAGCGTTACTTGCAGGGTGAAGATATATCTTGTTCTGAAGCCAGCCGTCCTTACTGGGAGAGTATCGCACCAGTCTTGCAAGAAATTGATGTCGTCAGATTAATTGAAGGCGCAGTTTTTCACTCAGATTTGAAATATGCTGGAATTGTAGACTGCGTTGCCAGTTATCGAGGTGTACCTTGTGTCTGTGAATGGAAAACAGCAGATCGACCAAAAAGAAACCTCGAACGGCTATTTGATTATCCTTTGCAATTAGCAGCTTATTTAGGTGCAGTCAATCACTATTATCGCGACTATGGAATTCAGTTGAATCGCGCCTTAATTGTGGTTGCAATTCCCCAAACGCCAGCAGAAGTCTTTTGGTTTGAACCAGAAGCGATCGCATCTTATTGGCAACAATGGCAACAGCGCGTTACTCTATATTGGCAGCTAATGAGAAAATGATTGTCATTTGTCATTAGTCATTGGTGACTCACAAACATTTGGTTTGCTAATTACGTCTTTAGATAGAAGCATTTCCAGCAATATCATAATTAAAACTGACGTGGGAGAACTGCTTGTCATAATTTTGACTTTTGACATCTAACTATTGACTTTTGACTTACTTATGAACTCAAGTACCAGTCAGCCCAATCGACGCAAAGAAATTTTCCGAGGCATTCTGGCTGTAGCAATTATTATTGTAGGAATGACTCATTTTCTCAAACCATTAGAATACGCTAAGATTGTTCCGCCTCAACTGCCCAATCCTGTCGAACTAGTATATATCAGCGGTTTTTTTGAAATTTTGGGTGGCATTGGTTTGTTAATTCCCTTTATTAGCGTTGCTGCGGCTTGGGGGCTGATTATTTTATTTATTGCTGTCTTTCCCGCCAACATTTATTTAGCAACTCACAGCGATATTGTCATTGAAGGCATTCCACATAGCCCGATTATGTATTGGGTGAGGCTGCCGTTACAAGCAGTTTTAATTGCTTGGGCATGGTGGTATACTCGTAAACCAGAAGCGCAACCAGGGGCGAAAAGTTTTGTCTCTGGTACAGAAAAGTTAGTTAGTCGCGATTAAATTGGTAATGGATAGTTGTTGGTTGTTAGTTGTAAACGCGCTCCGCTACACTGCGTGAAGATTGGTAGTCGGTCGTTGTTGCTGCCTCAGTCTCCTCAGCTCTCTGTTCCCTGTTGCCCGTTCCCCGACAACTGATAACTGATAACTGACAACCGTATGGGACGATCGATTGAAGCAAATCAAAATAATTTTGCCACTGAGGTTATCGAGCGATCGCAACAACAACTCGTTTTAGTCGATTTTTTTGCTCAATGGTGCGGTCCTTGTCAGGTTCTCAAACCAATTCTCGAAAAACTTGTAGAAGAATATAACTTTACCCTGGCTAAAGTCGATATCGACAAAAACCCGGAACTGGCGCAGGCGTATCGCGTGGAAGGAGTTCCCGATGTCAAAATTTTTAGCCAAGGACAAATGCAGCCAGGATTTGTCGGCGTGCTACCAGAAGCACAAATTCGGGAATTACTGGCTCAATACGGCTTAAAATCTACTTTAGATACCGAAATAGAAGCAATCCAACTCGCTCGCGCTGCTGGTAATATTGAAACAGCCAAGCAACGCTTCCGCGAACTGATCGAACTCTATCCTCAAAATCCCAAATTAGCGATCGCTGCCGCAGAATTTTTAATTGGAATTGGTAGTTTAGAATCGGCAGAGAAATTGCTGGCAGCAGTCCCTTCTGGTAGTCGAGAATACGATGCTAAAGTACGAACGCTGCGAGAGTTGATGCAGTGGCAGGATCGGGTAGCCCAAATGGTACCAGAAACAGATTTAGACCGACAATATCTGCAAGCAGCTCAATTGACTCTTAAGGGAGATTACGAACCAGCGCTATCTATTTTACTGGCAATGGTAGAGCGCGATCGCAAGTATCAGAATGATGCCGCTCGTAGAGCGATGATAACGATTTTTGGTTTACTAGAAGACGACCATCCCTTAACTAAGAGCTATCGCAAGCAATTAACTTTTGTCCTGTACTAACAATCAGTTATCAGTTACTTCTTTTCACACACCACACACCGCGCCCCACTCAGTTTAAACAAATCTCATCTTCTATGAAAAATCGCTATCAAACATTACTAAAAAATAAAAAAATGCCAATCGAGACTGAACATAACACTATCATAATTAGTAGGGATTAATATTGACGATAGTAAATTTAATGTCAGCTCAGGTAGATGCGACCGCTACACAACTTATTTTGCACATCACGCAGCGATCGCAGTGGGAACAAGCACGGAGAGAAGGAATCTATCGAGGTGACACGCTCGATACTGAAGGGTTTATTCACTGCTCTACGCCAGCACAAATTGTTAAAGTAGCCAATAAGTTTTTCTTCCAGCATCAAGAATTAATCGTTCTTTGTATCGATCCTCAGCGCGTGCTAGTTGAGATTAAATATGAAGAATCGGAACCCGAAGAGCAATATCCTCATATTTACGGTTCGCTCAACATAGATGCTGTAATTAAGGTAATCGAGTTTGCACGAGGCGCAAATGGCAAATTTGAATTTCCGCCACAACTTGTGGGATTTACTTGAGGAATGCCGTCTGTGCATCTTGTAATTAATTGGTGTAAGATGCCGATGCTATGAAGTTAGGGGAGTGGAGATGAGTTTAGGTGTACTAGATCGAGTCCGTGCAGCCGCGCAAGAAGTCGCTGCTAGGGCAAATTACGTCCGCATTGACGAGTCAAGTATTCCAGCCTATGTTGCTTCTTTGCCCATAGAACAGGCTAGTTCGCCCAAACTCGATCCCCGCTATCATTATCTTGGCGATCCGCGAGAAATAGTCGCTTATATTCTCACGCTCAATGCGATCAACTTTGGTTCTGGCTACTTTCCCCACCTACAAAAACGTCCTCGTCTCTCGGGATACTTTACCATTGCCACCTGTTTGAAAGAGCGGTTTGAAACTCGTGGTGCTTTTAGAGCGCGAGAACTTTGTCGCCTAACGCCGGAAGATTGTGCGAATATTTTCGAGCAAAATCTCATTAAACCACCAATTCGAGAGTTGATGGGGTTATTTGCCTCAGCCTGGAATGAATTAGGACGACATCTACTCGATCGCTATGAAGGAGATTTTGTAGGATTAGTCAATGCTGCTGACTCCTCAGCCGAGCGTTTAGTAGAATTGTTGGCAAAAATGCCTCATTTTCAAGACATACAAACGTATAACAACGTAGAAGTTCCATTTTACAAACGCGCCCAACTAACCACTGCCGATTTATCAATTGCACTAGGAAATCAAAGTTTTGGTTTTTTCAACGACTTACCACGATTGACAATTTTTGCTGACAATCTCATTCCTCACGTTTTGCGTGTCGATAATGTTTTACAATACGAGCAAAGTTTGGCTGCAAAAATCGATGCCGAAGAATTAATTGGTGCGGGAACTGAGGAAGAAATTGAGATCCGTGCCTGTACTATTCACGCTGCGGAGTTGATAGTCGCACAGTTGCGCCGCTTAGGGCATAAAGTTTCTGCCTTAAAATTAGACTATTTCCTTTGGAATCGCGGACAGCAACCTGAATACAAATCACGTCCGCGCCACCGAACCCGTACGATATTTTATTAATTATTGATAGCAATCTTAATTGCGATCGCTAGAGGGTGGGCTGTAATTTGCAAGTTGCTAGCGATCGCCCGCAAGACTGGCTATTTTTCTACTGTCCCTTGCCTCTCGCCTCTTACCAAAAACGAACAACCACTCGCAGAATTTAACCTAAAATTCATAAATCTACTGAATTAATCGCTGTTATTTAAAGACCTTGTAAACAATGTTCGTTACTGCTCGGAATCGGGAACAATTATAGTATATCTTAATGTATCTTGTTCTTAGTAGTGGTTTAACCTATAGTTCAAATTTATCTAAAAGAATAAAACTATGTCGCTAGACAGCTAGCAGAATAATTTTTCTGAACATGGCTAGTGATGTGAGGGACTGATTATGGGGTGTGTGTCTCTAACTAGATCGATCGAGAATTGCCGTCTCTGGAATTCGCCTGTAGGTTAATAGTTATAAGTTCTTGAGTATAAACTCGGAATTGGAGCGCAGCAGCAACATGACACCAATTCAAATAGCCGCGTTAGAGCAGTTTTTGGCAAACAATGGTTTTCTATATGACGATTATGATGAAGAAACTGGTGCGGTTATCTATAGTGTCAGCAGAGGTGACTGGACGATGCAAATAGCTTATGGTGATGAATGTTACTACTGTTTATATAATGATGTCACCGAGGATGCTGATTGTGCAGAAATTACTCAGCTAGCGGAATTAATGGTGAAGTATGACAGGCTAGCCAAAACTCATTGGCACGCCGCTTAGGGAGTGAAATAGGCGCGTCGCCATAAATCACTCGGTTTGATTGTCCTCAGAATATGTAGGTAGCTTGCGGATCATTGCCCGCAGCAAGTCAGTTTTTGTTCTCTGAGTTTGATGACAATATGTTTCGAGCGCTTGCATTTCTAGCTCCGAAACTTTGAAGGTGATCCACTGCTTTGAATCCTTAGCCACTTGTCCACAGTTGAAGTAACATTAAAACCCACAACGAGCTTCTGTATAGACTAGCACGATATCTTGTGCGTTTAACCAATAGTGGTATCGCAAGAGACTGATTCTGCGCCGCAATTGTGAAAAATTAGATGGTAATTGGTACTAATATCAATCAACCTGCCTCGAACGAGAGTCAGGGGCTAGGCTGGGCAATCTATGCTTTGGCAGCATACTTAGCATTTGTTGGTCAATTTTATTCGCAATCTAGATCTTATTAGGCTGGCTCCTCGCTCCTGGTGCGCCTGTAAGAATTTAAACGAAGTATTATTTAACACAGTGAAAAAAAGCTTTGGTAACGATTAGAATTCGCTCTAAAGCTGTATGTAAATTTCTGTGGCTAGATAGATTAACTTGTCTATCAGCGAACAAACAATAGTGTTAGGTTTATGGTTTAGTAGTTTTAGCAAAGAGTATTAACAAGTTGAACGTACAAAATCTGGTCAGGTCATGGGGTGCGCTATGCCAGAAGATATAGACTTAACAAAAATTAAGGCAATTGGAGAAGTCATTCAGAAGAATTTAGCGATCGTACAGCAAGTGTTGGGAATTGAGGAAATAAATGATAG
>NZ_JBOFLP010000129.1:0-42800 GCF_051657925.1 Chroococcidiopsis sp. | reverse complement strand
TGGGCTTAGAAGGAGTGCGATCGCTCCTTTCCCAACAACTAATCGTACTTTCGCCTGGTTAACTCTTTTTTAAGTATTGTTACCGCAACGTGGTATGATTCTACGTGGCTCATTAGAGTCGAAACATTAGCGTCAGCGTCATTTGCGAGTTTTTGTGAACTTGTCAGACGAATCAACAACACCAACACCTGCAATTGAGGAATCTCAACCTGGTTCTACTACCACACAAGAAAAGACTTCCTCAATGCAAGAGTTTTATCAACTCTTCCAAGGATTATTGTCAATCACCCTTGGATTGACGGGGGTTATTTTTGTCTCCGTGTGGATTTTCTATTCCCTCAACACTGCCCTGAACTATTTGCTCGGAGCAGTCACAGGTATGGTTTACTTAAAAATGTTGGCTAGAGACGTTGAGCGGCTAGGTCAAGAAAAAAGACAACTGAGTAAATCTCGGTTTGCCCTATTTATTGGTGTGATTGTAGTCGCAACTCAATTGCGTCAACTACAGATTCTGCCGATATTCTTAGGATTTCTGACTTACAAAGCCACACTCATCGTCTATACGATTCAATCTGCTTTCATTCCTAACTCTAAATAAGTTAGGAACCCGCAAAATTAATCGCCCCATTCTCGCTTTTTGGGAAAACTGCTTGAATGCAAATGCTTAGCGTCACAAACACCTTTAATTTATTCCCTCTTGCCTCGTTGGAAGTAGGTCAACATTTTTTATGGCAATTGGGCAATCTCAAAATTCATGGGCAAGTTTTTCTCACCTCGTGGTTTGTGATTGGCATTCTAGTAGTTGCTTCTATAGCAGCTACTCGGAACATCCAGAAAGTCCCTAGTGGTATCCAAAATTTAATGGAATATGCGCTAGAATTCATTCGGGATTTGACCAAGAATCAGATTGGAGAGAAAGAGTATCGTCCTTGGGTTCCATTTATTGGCACGCTATTTCTGTTTATTTTCATATCGAATTGGTCGGGTGCTTTAATTCCCTGGAAGTTGATTAAGCTGCCATCAGGTGAATTAGCCGCTCCAACTAACGATATTAATACAACAGTAGCGCTGGCATTGTTAACTTCTTTAGCGTACTTTTACGCGGGTTTTAGCAAACGCGGTTTAGGGTACTTTAAAAAGTATATTGAGCCAACGCCAATTCTGTTACCGATCGCAATTTTGGAAGATTTCACCAAACCTCTTTCTCTAAGCTTCCGACTATTTGGTAACATTTTAGCGGATGAATTAGTAGTAGCGGTTTTAGTTCTACTCGTACCTCTGTTTGTACCTCTGCCAGTGATGGCATTAGGTTTGTTTACTAGTGCGATCCAAGCCCTGGTTTTTGCTACCCTCGCAGCAGCATACATTCATGAGGCGATGGAGGGTCATGGTGGTGAAGAACATGAGGCTCATTAGAGCAACTCATGATGAAGTCAGAAGTCGGAAGTCAGAGTTAATTGATAACTGACAACTGAAAAGAAAGTTTGTTGTGTACTCAAAGTAAGGAAAATCAAGATGGATCCATTAGTTTCTGCTGCTTCAGTTCTAGCTGCCGCATTAGCAATCGGTTTAGCTGCAATCGGTCCTGGTATCGGTCAAGGAAATGCTGCGGGTCAAGCAGTAGAAGGTATTGCTCGTCAACCCGAAGCAGAAGGAAAAATTCGCGGTACTCTGCTGTTGACTCTAGCATTCATGGAATCGCTAACCATTTACGGTCTGGTAATTGCCCTAGTATTACTGTTTGCTAACCCCTTTTCCTAAAACCTAAATTCTTATCTTTGTAGAGACGTTCTTAAGAGCGTCTCTACAACTGAGTGAGAACTTTTTTCAATCAGAATCGCGTGTAAATTGCCTCTCAAACAACAGAGGATTTTTAGAATATGAAAGGGTGGATGATGTTGCTTGGCATGAAAACAGCCATTCAAGCCAAAGGGGAGAAATAATGTTTGATTTTGATGCTACCTTGCCCTTAATGGCGTTGCAGTTCCTACTGTTGGCATCTGTATTGAATGTCATTTTCTACAAGCCACTAACAAAGGCACTGGACGACCGCGATAATTACGTCCGCACGAATAATGTTGAAGCAAAAGAACGTTTGGCAAAAGCAGAGCGATTAGCAAAAGAATACGAGCAGCAAATAGCAGATGCTCGCAGACAATCGCAAAAAGTTGTTGCAGACGCTCAAGCAGATGCACAAAGAATAGCGGCGGAAAAAATAGCAGAGGCACAGAAAGAAGCCCAAGCACAACGAGAACAAGCAGCTCAAGAAATTGAGCAACAACAACAAGCAGCTATGGCTTCGTTGCAGCAACAGGTAGATGCCCTCAGTCGCCAAATCGTAGAAAAGCTCTTAGGTTCGGAGCTTGTAGCTAAATAGTCATTAGTTATGAGTTATTCGTCATGAGTTGTTGGTTCAAACAAATGACAAATGACAAATGACAAATGACAAATGACAAATGACAAATGACAACTTGGGATGGGTATGATGGGAAGTTTTATCTGGTTGGTGACACAAGGTAGCCCACTACTTGCTGAAGCGGCAGAAGCAGAAGCAGAAGCAGGCGGGTTTGGTCTTAATTTTGATATTTTAGAAACAAACCTAATTAACCTGGCTATTCTTGTTGGCGTACTAGTATATTTTGGCAGCAAGGTAGTAGGAAAAACCTTGAGCGATCGCCGCGAACGCATAGAAACAGAAATTGTAGCGGCAGAAAACCGCGCTAAAGAAGCAGCAGCAGCACTGCAAAAACAGCAGCAAAGATTGACAGAAGCCCAAGCGGAAGCAGAAAGAATTCGCCAAAGCGCCACAACAAATGCTCAGCAAGCCAAAGAGCAAATCTTGGCTCAGGTGGGAGTAGACATTCAACGCTTAAAAGAGACAGCAACTCAAGATTTAAACTCAGCAAGAGATCGAGCGATCGCTCAACTGCGAGCTTCTGTAGTTGCAATGGCTTTAGAAAAAGTGGAATCCCAATTGAAATCGGGATTAGACGAAAATATCCAACAAAGAACGATCGCTCAAAGCATAGCACTACTAGGAGGCAGTAAATGAGCAGCAATGCCATGAACGAACAGGTAGTGCAGCCTTACGCCCAGGCATTGATGTCTGTGGCGCGTAGTAATAACCTCACGGAACAATTCGGCGAAGATGCCCGTACTTTAACTAATTTGTTGCGGGAATCAGAGCAATTTCGTAACTTTCTCGCTAACCCGTTCGTCAGCATCAGCGACAAGAAGGCAGTATTGGGGCGAGTTGTCGGCGATAATGTCAACCCCTACTTGCGTAACTTCTTAATGCTGTTGGTAGACCGCCGCCGCATTATTTTGTTAGAAGGGATTTGCCAACAGTATCTCGCCCTCCTGCGGCAACTGAATCAAACTGTTTTAGCCGAAGTCATTTCTGCTGTCGAACTGACTGAAGAACAAAAGCAAGCTGTGCGGGATAAAGTCATTGCCATGACCAACGCCCGTCAGGTAGAACTAGAAACAAGAATCGACCGGAGCTTAATCGGTGGTGCGATCGTCAAAGTTGGTTCTCAAGTGATCGACGCTAGTATCAGAGGACAACTGCGCCGCCTTTCTTTACGTCTTACTAGCGGCACTTAAAAAGGATGAAAGAGGAAGAAGGAAGTTGAACCTTTTCCCTCACTCCTCACCCCTCACCCCTCACCCCTTAAAAACACACCATGATCAGTATCAGACCTGACGAAATCAGCAGTATTATTCAGCAGCAAATCGAGCAATACGACCAAGAAGTTAAAGTTGCTAACGTTGGTACGGTATTGCAAGTAGGAGATGGTATCGCCCGGATCTATGGCTTAGAAAAAGCTATGGCTGGCGAACTCCTGGAATTTGAAGATGGAACCATTGGTATCGCCCTCAACCTAGAAGAAGACAACGTAGGTGCGGTATTGATGGGTGAAGGTCGCGACATCCAAGAAGGCAGTTCCGTTACCGCTACAGGTAAAATCGCTCAGGTTCCAGTTGGAGAAGCCACTGTCGGACGTGTAGTAGATGCCCTTGGTCGTCCGATTGATGGTAAGGGAGATATAAACACCTCGGAATTCCGTTTGATCGAGTCTGGCGCACCTGGTATCGTAGCGCGGCGTTCGGTATACGAACCAATGCAAACAGGAATTACCGCGATCGATGCGATGATTCCCGTAGGTAGAGGACAGCGGGAATTAATCATCGGTGACAGACAAACAGGTAAAACCGCGATCGCCATTGACACGATCATCAACCAGAAATCAGAAGATGTAATCTGTGTATACGTCGCGATCGGACAAAAAGCTTCCACCGTTGCTAACGTAGTCCAGACCTTACAAGAGAAGGGCGCAATGGACTACACCATCGTCGTTGCAGCTAACGCCAGCGACTCCGCTACCCTCCAGTACCTCGCGCCATACACGGGGGCAGCATTGGCAGAGTACTTCATGTACAAAGGCAAGGCAACTCTAATCATTTACGATGACTTGTCCAAGCAAGCTGCTGCTTATCGCCAAATGTCATTGTTGCTACGTCGTCCACCAGGACGGGAAGCATACCCTGGAGACGTATTCTACCTCCACTCCCGCTTGTTGGAACGTGCGGCAAAACTTAGCACCGAACTAGGTGAAGGCAGCATGACAGCCCTACCAATTATCGAAACCCAAGCAGGGGACGTATCGGCTTACATTCCTACCAACGTAATTTCCATTACCGACGGTCAAATCTTCTTGACTTCCGACCTGTTCAATGCTGGTATTCGTCCTGCCATCAACCCTGGTATTTCCGTATCGCGGGTAGGTTCGGCAGCTCAAACCAAGGCAATGAAAAAAGTTGCCGGTAAGCTGAAATTGGAGTTGGCACAGTTTGACGAATTGCAAGCTTTCTCGCAATTTGCCTCCGACTTGGATAAAGCCACCCAAGACCAGTTGGCACGGGGTCAGCGTTTGCGGGAGTTGTTGAAACAGCCACAAAACTCGCCACTATCGGTATTCGAGCAAGTTGCCATCCTCTACGCTGGGATTAACGGCTACATGGACGACATCGCCGTAGATAAAGTCACCACCTTCACCAAAGGACTGCGGGAATACCTGAAAACCAGTAAACCCAAGTATGGCGAAATCATCCGCAGCGAACGACAACTTACCGATGAAGCCGAAAAGTTGTTGAAAGAAGCAATTACCGAATACAAACAAACCTTCTTGGCGACTGCTTAGGTAATGGTTAATGGTTAATGGTTAATAGTTAATGGTTAATGGCAATTAACTATTGACTATTAACTATCAACGAATACCAACTACCAACTACCAATTACCAAAAGACGATGGCTAATCTCAAACTAATCCGCGATCGCATTCAGTCGGTCAAAAATACGAAAAAAATTACAGAAGCGATGCGTCTGGTGGCAGCGGCTCGGGTGCGTCGCGCTCAAGAACAGGTACTTTCTACTCGTCCGTTTGCCGATCGCTTGGCACAAGTACTGTATAATCTACAAACTCGCTTGCAGTTTGAAGATGTTAACCTACCGCTATTCAAAAAACGAGACATTCGCTCCATTGGTTTGCTGGTAATTACAGGCGATCGCGGTTTGTGCGGTGCTTATAATACCAACGTGATTAAACGGGCAGAAAACCGCGCTAAAGAACTTCAAGCTGAAGGCTTGGAATACAAATACATCCTTGTCGGACGCAAAGCCATCCAGTATTTTCAACGCCGCAACCAACCCATTGATGCAACGTATACGGGTTTAGAGCAAATTCCTACAGCGGCAGAAGCTTCTAATATTGCTGACGAGTTGCTTTCCCTGTTTTTGTCGGAAAGCGTAGACAGAGTTGAGTTAATTTATACCAAATTTGTCTCGTTAGTTAGTTCTCGCCCAGTGGTACAAACTCTGTTACCATTAGACGCTCAAGGTTTTGAAGCCGCAGACGATGAAGTTTTCCGGCTGACTACCCGTGGTGGTGAATTTGAAGTGGAAAGACAGAAAGTTTCTGCCACTGCACGGAGTTTTCCCAAGGATATGCTATTCGAGCAAGATCCCGTACAAATTCTCGATGCTCTGTTGCCTTTGTACCTGAATAACCAACTGTTGCGTGCATTACAAGAATCTGCTGCCAGCGAATTAGCAGCACGCATGACAGCCATGAACAACGCCAGCGACAACGCTAGCGAATTGATCAATACCCTCACGCTGTCTTACAACAAAGCACGGCAAGCTGCCATTACCCAGGAAATTCTGGAAGTTGTCGGCGGTGCGGAAGCTTTGAAATAAGATACCCCCTGTCCCCCTTAACAAGGGGGATGTTTATTTATTTGCCTTCGTTACCAAGGAGGTATTTTTTCGCCCCCCTTACCAAGCCACTCGTCTACTATCTCCTTACCGAGAGGGTATTTCTTTGCCCCCCTAAAAAAGGGGGGTTGGGGGGATCGTTCTTTGGATCTGCCTGCCAAAATCTCCACGACGAATTATAATGAGATAAGAAGTTCATGGGGCTTTCAAGGTTTCGACAGGTTGGCGAAAGCTGCTCTGTGATACAGGTCGAGAGTGAGTCTCCTCTCGTAAATCAAAGGCTCAAAAAAACGTAACTGCGAACAACATCGTTCCTTTTGCTCGTAAGGCTGCTCCTGTAGCTGCCTAATAATCTCTCAAAGATTCGAGCGCTTGTAGTTTGACTCCGTTAAGGACTACAGGCAAACCCCAACGGATGCTCTAGCAAGGTTTCTTCGATTTACTTGCTAGCTAAGACTTAATCGAAGCATCCTACGTGCGGGATAATGCACGATCCCCGCCTTGAGGGTCAAAAAGGCTAAGCCTGTGAACGAGTGGGGGGTTAATACCCAATTTGGACACGGGTTCGATTCCCGTAAGCTCCACTTAAAAACCAAAACTAAGCTACCCACCTTGAAGTTAAATTCCGGGTGGGTAGTTTTTTGGCGTAACCATAAATATCAAATGTTGGTGCGATCGCCACCGCAATAATACAGATTTTTCCCAACAGCGTCCTAAATTATTTCCGCAATCTTCACCAAGAAGATTAGCTGTTGCTTGTGGCAATGTTAATCTAGCAGACTTGCGAGCGGTCTTGACTAGTACTGCTAATTGTACTGGGTTCGTCAGCTATGAGAACTTGTCTGAAGTTTACTGTATTATTTCGCGTCTGAGAATTTCTATGAATTTCCAATTTAACTTGTTAAAGTTTCCCCTGTGGCAATATTTGACTCAGCCTATATTTGATGCCAATAGGAAATTAGTTCTCCATCCTCAACAGTTTGAGGCGCAACACAGAATTCAGCTTTTAGAACGTTGCTGGTGTAAAGAGTACGACTCGAAGGATAGTTTTTTTAATAAGTAGGACGGGTGAAAAAACAATATAATTCTAAAGTTTAGTAAGCGGGTGATGGGACTCGAACCCACGACATCGACCTTGGGAAGGTAGCGTTCTACCACTGAACTACACCCGCAACTTAGCTTTTCAACACATATATATCTGTATATCGTACTCAAAAAATACTCAATAGGCAAGAAGAAAAGAAGTCCAAGAGGCGGTGTACATATAGAAGCTGTCGGGAATTCTCTGAGAATCAGATTTATGGCAACCGCTGGTGGAAAACAAATATGCTTTCACCCATGAGATTTCCAATTTTTCACTACCTTCATGCATTCCTTTGTTGCTTTTAAGTGTTCCTGATTTTCCTTGACGTGTTCCTGCGAGGCTTTGATAAACTCCTCTTTTGAGTTTTCATTTTGTTTCCGAGCAGCCTGGGAGTGTTTCAGCGAAGCATCAGCGTGTTTTTGAGCCGCCTTACCTGATTTTTCAATTAGCTCTCCGTGTGTACTCTGTGGCTCTCCAATGTTTTGTAAGAGCTTGCCAGTTTCCTTGGTATACTTAGCCTGTTTCTGTGAGGCTATGGCGCGTTCCTCAGCAGCCTTTGCATTCTCTTCTGACACCCCAGACATAACCTACCTACAGATAACTAAGTTTGCCTAGTGTAGCCCTGGTGTCTGCTTCTGCTCATCCGGCAATCGGCTGATTTTTGATATGTACTAATAAAATTCCCACCAACTAGCGTTGCGGTAGGAACGGCTGGTAGGAAGGACATGAAAAACCTATATTGTTACCTTATCTAATATTTATTTACTAATATGCAATTTTCATTAACCAATAGGCTGAACTATTTGTCACAAGTGGTTGTTAATTAGAATACATACTAATCTTTACAGTATGTACTTTATTGCCTAGTTTTTACTGGAGAGATAGTAACGAATAATATTTTCTAACTCATCAATCCTGTAAGGCTTGGTAACGCATTCTAGACAACCTTCTTCTAGAAATCGTTGTTGACATTCTGCCCTAGTAATAGCAGTAACAGCAACGATGGGAATATCCTTGGTTTGAGGATTTTGTTGAAGGCTTTTGACAACTTCTACACCACTGATGTCAGGTAACATCATATCCAGCAGAATCATGTCTGGGTGGTATTGTTGTGCGAGATTTATTGCTGTTTCACCATCCTCAGCAGTGATGAAAGAACATTCAACGAATTGAAGTAGTTGAGTAAGTAACTCTAAATTATCTTCATCATCGTCAACTGCTAAGACTATAGGATGCTTTAGATAGCATTGTAAATTGCAATTTTTCTTCATGTTGAAAATTGCCAATTAAAGACGCACCCTCCTGACATGAAAATAACTAAATCCTCTATCTAAAGCAATACATCAACAGATAGGTTTAAGCTATTAGGTCAGCAGTATATTATGGCACATCTACTATAGTCCATTAGGTCAAAAATCACCTATTGTGAGCTTGATAGAAGCGTCTCTAAGGCTCATTGTGTCAACCCCTTGATCGCAGTTTAATGTCAATAGGTTTCGCACCGAAGTCAACACCCAGATATCAATTTGGGTGGCGATCCTAGAGATACTTCCCGACAAGATTCTTTCTTTTCTGCATCATCCCAGCAAAAATAGCAAGTGCCTAAATAAATGCATTTCTTGCTTTCAATTGCAACCGTGAAATGAGCGTTATCAATTCTGTATGATATTCGTCCAATTTTACCGCTGCTTGGGTGCAGGTTTGTGCTTCTTCTGTCAGCTCTATCGCTACTTGGAGATAGAACTTTGCCTCTTCTAGTTTCTGTCGAATCACCCTACCACACTCTCCAATCAGTTGACCGTGCTTCATTGCTATTTGGTCACTATTTTGTTGTATTTCCTTACCTAACTGCTCTATTTTGAGTCCATATTTTTGGAACTCTAGCGCGTGTTGCTCCAAGCTGATGAATACTGCAAACTCAGTCATTGAGATATTATGTAAAGATTTATGAGGAAAGAATATCTCATCGTGCAACAGCTAGCTTCTATCGAAAGTTAATAGCAATAATGATGTATTTATCACAATGTACATACTCTTGGAGATTCAATAAGAGATTATCTGCTCGCTGCTGAGACTAGTCCTATGTTATGCTGCTGACGAAAGAAAATCTTGGTCAGAATTGGGGCTGCCAAATTATGGGTGCAGCGATCGCCCGTCATGTCATAACTGTATTAACAGCTAGCAGCTTGTTTGTCGCTCAACCCGCATTAGCAATCCCTGCGAGCGAATACCGTGCCTTGGGATTATCCTATCGTGCAGCGGCAAAATATCCACAGGCGATCGCGGCTTTGCAAAAGTCTGTAGAACTCGAACCGCAAAATCTCTCTGGACGAATTTTGTTAGGCTGGACGCAACACCTTGCCGGACAAAAAGAAGCGGCGGCTGAGTCTTTAATTCAAGTTTTATACCGCGCTCCGAATTCTATTCCAGCTCTCAACGCTTTGGGAATTGTCTATTTAGTCGGTGGTAAATTGAATGCTGCTGTATTCGTTCACACATGGGCAGCAATTTTACAACCAAAAAATGAGATTGCCTATTACAATCTCAGCTTAGCTTTTGAGCGATTGCAGTCCTACGAACCTGCGATTGGTGCAGCAAAACGCGCCGCCCAGCTAGAACCAACCAACCCTCATCCTTTAGTTGCTCTCAGTCTCGCCCATTGGCAGAAGGGCGATCGCGCTGCGGCTCAAGCTGCTTACCGACAAGCATACAATCTAGATGGGCGGTATCGCGATCGCGTTTTTCTCAACCATCTCCAGCAAGCTGGTTTCAGTCAGCAGCAGATTGAGATGACAAAACAAATTTTGGCTGCGACTCTCGGTTAACGATTAACCTAAAGCTGAGCTTTCTACTAAATCCTCAGCTAAATTACTAAATAAATTTTTCAGAAATCAACAATTAATATTGATTAATTATACTTGAATTCAAAAGAAGACTGTTATATATGAATCTATAATCGTTACCACAATCTTAATTATGATGGATAGCTCCTATCCTTTTGAGGATAACCAACTAATAGAAGAGTTAGCTAGAAATCTCAATTTGGCAACCCCAGAATATTCTGCTTTACCAGAAGCAGAGAAAACACTAGATCGGCGGGCTATTGAAGATGTATTTAACCTACTGCTAAGACATATCATTTTTCAACAAGAAATCTACGTTTCTATACCGAAGTTTTCCTATCGGCAACGAGTCACAAATCTATTCGATAGCCTTGCGCCAACAATTTGGATGAAGCTATCCCTAATTGGAGCGAGTTTTTTTATCTCGGCTGCTGTTGGTTTAGGTTTATTCAGTCCAACAGCAACAGCACCTATCAGAATATATATTTATCTTTTTGGTTTTTTTGGCTTGTTATTTGCCATCCTCTGGGAAGTTAGATGGCTAAGACAGCTATCTGTTCAACAGGTAATTCACAATCCAAAAGAAATAGCCTGTTTAGATTTTGAAGTAGCTAGAGCGCAAGCAATCGGCTATGAATTAGATTTAGTCAATAGAATTATTAAAACGGCAAATTTTAGCAAACAAGTGATTCAGTATGTAGAAAATAAAATTCACTCTGAACTATCATTTCAAACGCAACAGGCAAATCTAGCAAATAAAATTATTAAAATAGCTGCAATCTTTCTCATTCTAAGCTTGGTTTATACTTCTATGCCTTTGCAGCTTTTACTAAACTCAATTTTGTTAAATAACCTAGCAATACTCAATTCTATCGTAGCAGTTATAGCTGTATTGGGTGCAGGTGTAATTCTATTTGCCGAATGGGTGGGAGACACAGTTATACAGGGGAAAATTACTAGCTATAAAGTTTGTGAAAATTTATTAAAACAAGCGCGAGTGCTGTTAGAAAATTGATTTGGCTGTCATTAAGAAATCGGTAGTTGGAAGTTGGAATTCAGAAGCTAATATGTACCTCTCACCAACAACCAACAACCTTCACTCAGTGTAGCGAAGCGCGTCTAAAACCAATTACCACTCTCATTTCTCCACTCCTGAATGCCCTACAAGATCGCCCACAGGTTCAAATCGCCCGCCTAAGTATTTTGCTAAAAATTCCTCGGCTTTAGCATAGAAATGCAAGCGATTTTCGGGACGGGCAAAACCATGTCCCTCATCCGCGTATAGCAGATATTCAACTGGTCGATTGGATTGCCGCATTGCTGCCACAATTTGTTCGCTTTCTGCTTGTTTTACCCTCGGATCGTTGGCTCCCTGTCCAATTAACAAAGGTTTTTGGATGCGATCGCAATAAAATAAGGGCGATCGCGATTTGAGAAATTCTGGTTCTGCCTCTAAATCTCCCAGGCGATGGGCAAACATAGCTTTCATCGGTTCCCAGTAAGGCGGAATACTCTGCATCAGCGTGATTAAATTGCTGGGACCGACGATATCAACTCCAGCTGCAAATACCTCTGGCGTGAAAGTTAACCCCGCTAGCGCCGCATAGCCACCGTAGGAACCACCCATAATCGCTACTTTTTGAGGGTCAGAAATACCTTGTTCTACTAACCAATTGACTGCATCGATCAGATCGTCGTGCATCTTTGCGCCCCATTCGCGGTTTCCCGCATTCAGAAACGCCTTACCGTAGCCAGTAGAACCGCGAAAATTGACTTGCAATACCGCATAACCTCGGTTCGCCAGCCATTGCACTTCTGGATCGTAACCCCAAGTATCCCGCACCCAAGGACCTCCATGAACTAAAAGAATAGTTGGTAAGTTCTTAGCTGGAATTCCTACAGGTGTTGTGAGGTAGCCGTGAATGGTTAACCCATCTCTAGCAGGGTAAGAAACGGGTTGCATAGTTGCTAATTGCAATTCTTCGAGTTTGGGTTGGTTGCTAAAAAGTAAAGTGCTACTTTTGGTCGCGCGATCGTATGTGTAATAGTAGACTGGTCCATTGTCAGTGATGTAAGCCACTAACCAAGTTTTATCCGCCAAGTCACGGCTAGTAATGTTGTATTCTCCAGAACGGACTTGGGCAATTGCTTCTAAATCGGCGGCTATACTTTGGTCGAGAATTTGCCACTCTTGTTTGTCGCGGTAAAAGGAAACCGCTTGCAGAATGCGATCGGTTGGGTGAACGATAACACTATCGATATCATATTCTGGATCTTCAGCAATAACAGTCTCTTGACGAGTCGCTAAGTCTAAAGCGAAGAGGCGTTGGGCGTTAGCATCGTGACTGCCGACGATATACAAAGTTTTGTCATCAGCAGAAAAACTAACAGCGTAGCCTTCATCCTCGGAACTCCAATGGCGTAAATTTTCCCAAGCTCCCTGTTGGGATTCGCGGTAAAGTAGGTCGTACCCACCATCAGCAGTAGCCGCGATCGCAGCTTGAACTTGAAATTGAGTATTCACAGTCCAAGAGACAATGTTACCTGGGTTTTCCGTGTCAAACTCTACTGCCCCATTTTTGAGGTTAACGCGGTAAACATGGTGCTTGCTTAAATCTGGCAAATTTAACCCCACCAAAAATTCATGCGGGAAGTTATGGTCTAAGGCGAGGGGTTGCGCCTGTACCCCTTGAAACGGAGTCAGGTCGCGGACGATATTCGTATTGATATTGACTGCATAACAGTGCCAGTTTTCATCGCCATCGGCATCTTGAAGGTAGATTAGCTGTTCGCCATCAAACGTCCAGAAGTACATGCGGATACCCCGTTTTTTATCCTGGGTCAGTTGGCGATCGTCTTGTTGTCCTACAGTACGCACCCACACTTGAAGGATATTGTTTTTATCTGGAGCAATATATGCCAAATACTTGCCATCTGGGGAGATTTGAGGACGGGCGCGTTCTGGGTTGCCAAACAGAATTTCACGCGGAATCAATGGTGGTAGTTGAGTTTGAGGTTGACTAGCTGTTGTTGTCACCATACTTGCCTCCTGATAATTGCTCTATTGCGATCGCTCTTTTACGATTGTTACCGCAATTGAGCAGAAGCCGCAGGATAGTTAGGGAATGCGAGCGGCGATCGAGACGACCTTACTCAGATAGGCAATCATGCTGTTACAATCAGCTTGCCAAGGGATTGTTATGAAGAATTAGCACCACTTGCGATCGACAGCAATCCCCAGAAAACTAGTACGCTGCCAATGCCAAACCAAAGCGACGGAATTTCTTGTAGAACTACAGATGCAAATAACACTGCAAACATTGGCTCTAGCAGTAATATTGCAGTTGTCAGTACCACTGGTAAACGCTGCGCCGCCACTGTGTAGCACAAAAATGGTAAAGCAGTGGAAAAAATTCCTAACCCTAATAATACGAGAATAACTTGTCGATCGATTTCGATTCCAATTGACGCTTGGAAGAGAACCGCGCACAAAAAAGATAGAATACTTCCTAGTAAGCAGGTGAGAAAAACCACATTTATCGATTTTGGAGCAATCTTTTGCTTAGCAAATGCACTAAACCAAAGTGTATAAATTGCAACCAAACCAGCAGCACCTAATGCCAAAAGGTAGCCTGCTAGAGTTGCCCAAGAGACAGCGCGATCGGTAGATAGCTGAGGGAGCATGATAACACTGACTCCAGCCATAGCCAGCAGCATTCCACAGCCCTCACTTCGTTTAACGTGTAAGCGCACAACATATTTGTAAGCAATAATAAATAAGGGTGAGGTTGTGAATAATAATGTCACTTCTCCCACAGGTGCTAGCTGAAATGCTGTCGTGCCCAAGACATAACCCCCAATAGCTGGCAAACTCAACCACCAGATCGTTGAAGTGCGAAGGGAACGAGTCAGATCGTGTCGGACACTCGGCACTAGAAAAAGTATTGGCAGCATTGCAACAGTAGCAACCAGAAAGCGACCTGCCAACACTGCAAAAGCAGACCATCCTGGAAGCCAACGGATAAATACACCTACCATACCCCAAGTAGTTGCGGCGCATAGAGCTGCCATCAAGCCTTGGGTGTTTAGTGTGGGTTGAGTCATCTAAATTTCATCAGTTTTGTTGCACATTGATGACAAAACGGCAAGCATAAATGCGATCGCATTTCATCACTCAACAACTTCGCATAGATTCATAATTATCTAACTTCACATCTTATTTTTTCTTTAATGCCTTTTTCACCAATTCAGCAATTTGCGAAGGGCGTTCTGCGACTGGAACTTTTGCCGCTTTGAAAGCTTCTAACTTGCTTTTTGCCGTACCGACATTATCCCCTCTGCCAACCACGGCTGCTAGCGTCCCAGTATGCCCCCAGTGTTTGCCAGCTGGCGCATGACAACCAGCAATGTATGCAATAACTGGTTTATCGATCGCCTCCGCAATATATCGCGCCGCAGCTTCTTCGCTATTTCCGCCTGGTTCCCCGACTAAAACGATCGCTTCTGTGGTGTCGTCTTCATCGAGAATTTGCAGCCATTGTAGAAAAGAAGAACCAATAATTGCATCACTGCCAATACTGACAGCAATTGACTGCCCTAACCCTGCTTTAGTCAACCCCAAGGCAATTTCGTAAGTCAGAGTCGTGCTGCGACTGACAATACCAATCGAACCTGGGGTATAAAACTCACTAGCATGGGTTCCCAAGAGTAATTTGCCTGGAATGATAATACCTGGACTGTTAGGTCCTAAAATTATGGTTTCGTTTGCCTCTGCTTTACGCAACAGGCGCACCATATCCAAAGGAGGTACACCAGCAGAGATGATAATAATTTGTTTGATCCCAGAAGCGATCGCCTCTAAAGCAGCATCTAAAGCTTGAAAGGGAGGGACGAAAATAATCGTCGTATCGATCGCCCCAACCGCCGCTACTGCCTGTTCGACCAAATCGAACACGGGTAAATCGTCAATAGATATCGTTTGACCGGGACTAACTGCGGCAACAATCTGCGTCCCGTAGGCTTGCATACGAGCAATGTAGGGCGACCAGAGCGATGCTGTCATGCCCTGAATTAAAACTTTACTATCAGGCTTTAATTTCATCACTCACTTCTTCTAGGCAACGAACTTTTCGCAACACGGACGACTTGGGCGATCGCTTCGTCTAAATCTTCCATTGATGAGACTTGTACCGTATCTAGCTTTGCTTTCGCATCTGCTAAATCCGTTCCTGCCAAGCGCACGACTAGTCTAGGGTATTGGGCATGAGAACGGGTTTTGTGCGTCTTATTTTCGTGCTGTTGTACGAAAGTCGCGATCGCCTCAGCTACTTCTACAGTTGTCGGCACGCTACAAAGAATGTTAACTAAGATCGCATGGATAGATTTATCTTGAGCGATCAATTCTAGACCTTGGATGACGCGATCGCAAAAATTCAACCCTCCATTTGCGCCAATTCTCCCATGTCCCACATTTAAGCAAACAGATGGTTTGCGGTGACTGGCGGTGGCGATCAAATCTAAAGTTGCCATCAATAACCCCGCGCCATTGCCCAAAATCGCAATATTTCCTGACTTGTCTACTTCATTCCACTTGCCAACTTGAGCGACTGAGGGATAACCGTTGGGACGACTAGCTTTTTTTTCTGCCATCATCAAAATATCGGGATGGCGGGCGATCGCTTGGTCGTTGACAGTAACTTTACCATCTAATGCCATTAACTCCCCAGTCGAACTAACCCCCAAAGGATTGATTTCGATCAGATCCAAATCTTTCTGCACGAATAAACCGTACATTTTTTCCACGATAGCGCTGACCGATGCCAGTGCATCTCCCTGCAAGCCCATTTTGACTGCTAATCGGCGGGCATAAAAGGGCGAAAAATCTCGTTCGACTATGACTTGTTGTAAAGCTTCTGGATTGGATTCAACATCGACTCCCCCTTGTGTAGAACCCAGAAGCAACGGACGGCGAGCAACTGCATCGATAACTATGGCTAGGTAAAACTCGCGATCGGAGTTGTATTTTGCCTCCGCTAGTAAAACTTCAGGAAATTCCCCTAAAATTGGTAAATTGAAGATCGTTTGTGCCGCAGCGATCGCGTCGATCGTGTTCGTGACGATCTTTACTCCCCCAGCTTTTCCCCTACCTCCCGTCCGCACTTGCGATTTGAGTACCACTGGATAGGGAATCTTCAACCCCTTCAAATCGCGGGGACGGTCAATTCTTTGGGAAGGTAAAACTGGAATACCAATCTCGCGAAACCATTCTTTAGCTTGATACTCTAGGAGATCCATCTTTTGAGGGGTGAGGAGCGAGGAGTGAGGAGCGAGGGGGGAGACAAGGGAGCAGGGGAGACAAGGGGGACAAGGGGGAACTCGGGGACCCCGCGACCGGAGGGAGTGGGAATTAGGGGGCAAAGGGGGAGAAGAGAGCTGAGGGAGCTGAGAGAATTACTTGCGACTTACGACTTCCCACACTTCCCACACTTCCCACACTTCCCACACCCTTTCTTCACTAGCCACCAGCTACTTCATTTATACTTCATCCTTCAAGCCTAAACGATGCTTTTGCCAATCTTGCGCTACGAGGTTGATACCATAAAATCGCTGCCAAAAGCGATCGACAACTTTAGTTGATAAAACTTTCGTCATCATAAACACCAAAAAATTTCCCCCTGTTGCTGCAATATAGCGCGGGCGGGGATGAGCGTCTGTCAGTGCTTTAACAATTGCTTCTGCAACTCGTTCGGCACTCCAAGCACGGTTGCTGGTGTGTTTCTCTAAATCTTTTAATTTTTCAAAAGCAGCGCGATAGGGCGTGCGTTCGGGGGTGGCTACGGTTGATTCTACAGCGTGGGCGGCGGCGACAAAAAAATCCGTGCTGACTGGTCCTGGTTCGATGACGCTGACTTTAATATTGAATGGTGCTAGTTCCATCCGCAAAGCATCGCTGAGTCCTTCGAGAGCAAACTTTGAGCCACTATACAAGCCGCCAAACGGGAAAGCCATCCTGCCACCCAACGAACTGATATTGATAATTCTGCCACCACCGCGATCGCGCATCAACGGGATTAAGCTGCGGATCAGCGCTAAGGGTGCTAGCACGTTGATTTGAAATTGTCTGGCAGCAGCTTGGTGGGGAATGAGTTCTATTGGTCCCATTTGTCCGTAGCCAGCATTATTAACTAAAGCATCAACGCGACCGAACTGGGCGATCGCAGCTTGGGCTAGGGCTTCAACTTGGTCAGTCTGTTCTAAATCTGTGGGAACGACGAGAACTTCTGCTCCCAATTGCCGACAATGGTTAGCGACTTTCTCCAGCTTGTCTGCATCTCTAGCTGCCAAGACCAAGCGAATCGTATTAAATCGTTCTGCTAAATTTTTTGCCAACGCTGCCCCAATGCCAGTAGAAGCACCAGTAATTAATACAACTTGTTCGGATAAAGAAAGCATTTTTAGTTAATTTAACGAGCAACAATTAGGGCGAGTCAAACAATCCTACCCTATGTTCTGCAAAGATCTTAAAGCGACGAGGGCAAACTTGTCTTATATCTGAGGAGACAGGAAACAATAGCCAAAATGAGAAGAGACAGGAGAACAATCAGACATTCTATCTCCTGTCTCCTGTCTCCTTGGGGACTCTGTTTTCTTATCCTTTCACAATTTCTCGCGCCAAGAACTTCTCTAGTTCCGTCAGCGCATCAGCATCAACTTTTGTCTGCATCGGGCAGAATTTGGGACCGCACATCGAGCAGAATTCAGCAGTTTTATAAATATCTGCTGGCAGGGTTTCATCGTGATATTCCTTTGCCCGGTCTGGATCGAGGGATAATTCAAATTGACGGTTCCAGTCGAAATTGTAACGGGCGGTTGAAAGCTCGTCATCCCTATCTCTAGCACCGATGCGGTGTCTTGCCACGTCCGCAGCATGGGCGGCGATTTTGTAGGCAATCAAACCATTCCGCACGTCTTCAGCATCGGGTAAACCCAAATGTTCTTTAGGCGTGACGTAGCATAACATTGCCGTACCATACCAACCTGCCATTGCTGCCCCGATCGCAGAAGTGATATGGTCGTAGCCTGGAGCAATATCCGTTACCAGTGGTCCCAGCACGTAAAAGGGTGCTTCCGAACACTCTTCCATCTGCTTGCGCACGTTAAACTCGATTTGATCCATCGGGACGTGTCCTGGTCCTTCTACCATGACTTGGACATCGTGTTCCCAGGCTTTACGAGTCAGTTGTCCTAAAGTTTTCAACTCTGCCAACTGTGCCTCGTCAGATGCATCGTGGAGACAGCCAGGGCGTAAAGAGTCACCTAAACTAAAAGACACGTCGTATTTCTTAAAAATCTCGATAATGTCGCGCAAGTGCGTGTACAGTGGATTTTGTTTGTGGTGGTGCAACATCCACCGCGCTAAAATACCTCCACCACGGGAGACAATTCCAGTAATTCGGTTTTTGACTAATGGCAAATGCTCGATTAAAATCCCAGCATGGATTGTCATGTAGTCTACACCTTGCTGGGCGTGTTTCTCGATGATGTGGAGAAAATCTTCCGCAGTAAGCTTTTCAATACTACCGTGGACGCTTTCTAAAGCTTGATAGACTGGTACAGTGCCAATTGGCACGGGAGAAGCGTTAATAATTGCAGTGCGAATTTCATCTAAGTTACCGCCGCCTGTGGATAAGTCCATGACGGTATCGGCTCCGTATTTTACCGCTAGATTGAGTTTGGCAACTTCTTCATCTAAATTGGAAGAGTTGGGCGAAGCACCAATATTAGCATTCACCTTACATTTGGAGGCGATGCCAATACACATCGGTTCCAAATTGGGATGATTGATATTGGCAGGGATAATCATTCTGCCCCGTGCTACTTCATCTCGAATCAACCCCACGGGTAAATTTTCCCGTCGGGCGATATGATGCATTTCTTCGGTTATCACACCTTTACGGGCAAAGTGCATTTGAGACACGTTATCTTGCTCGCGACGCTTCGCGATCCATTCTGTACGCATTTCGAGTTCCTCGCATAAACAGCTTCCCTCCGCTGGTATTACCCAGTCTCAGGTTCTAAGGGACTGTCTCAGCCTGGTTTCCCAGACACCCCTAGCTATGGTTGTCGATTGTATCACTTCTACCTAGCCGCAGTTTGTTAATTTTTAAGTTAATTAATTTTTTTCTATGTATGCAAGCTAAATGATTGTTGGAGTAAAGCGAAAAATCATAAAAATAATATTTGGCAGGAAAAGTACACCGTCTATTTCCGAAAAGATTAGACTAAAAATACCAACCATCGCCTCAGGATTTTCCTGCAATGTTAGCTCCTATACTAAGTTTCTTAACTTACAGTTTCTTGACTTATATTGCCACAACGCCGAGCGAGCTAGACAATCTCAGTATTTTACATAGCGATCGCAGCGTTCAATTAGCCAAACGACAAAATAGTGCGATCGAACAGTTACTATCTACTAATGAATGCGAAGGATGTAACTTAGAGAATGCCGATCTTCAAGGTGCAAAACTGAGGGGAGCGAAACTGAGAGGAGCAAATATGAGAAATGCCGACCTTAGCTATGCCAACTTAGAAAATGCTGACTTAGAAAATACAAATTTAGAAAATGCTAATTTAGCAAGTAGCAATCTTCGAGGTGCGGAATTAGAAAATTCTTACCTGAGATCTGTCGATTTAGACAATGCTAACTTAAATAATGCCAACCTAAAAAAAGTCAATTTAGAAAATGCCGATCTTGAAGGAAGTAATCTTCGAGGTGCAAATCTTGAGACTGCTTATCTTAGAGGTGTTAATTTTCGAGATGCCGATTTACAACTAGCAATATTAGCAAATGCTAATCTTCAGGATGCTAATTTTCAACGGGCTATTCTCCGAGATGCTGTACTCGATGATGCTTATTTGGGAAATACGAATTTAAGAAATGCCGATTTACGAAATGCTTCTCTACAAGATGCAAATTTGCAAGGGGCAAAATTAGCAGGAACTAATCTGCGCGGTGCAGATCTTAAAGGTGTTTATTTACCTGACGGTATGAGAAATGAGTAATCTACTCTACCAAATCTACCTCAAATACCTCTGCAAACGATCGCGCAACTTGCAATTTCACCTGCTCTAGTTGAATATTTGGTACCCACCGAGCTAAACTACTCACGGGTTTATCGGGAATACCGCAGGGGACAATTTTACTAAAACCTGCCATATCGGGACAGACATTCAAAGCAAAACCGTGCATTGTCACCCAGCGACTGACTTTAATCCCGATCGCTGCTACCTTGTATCCTTCCAACCATACCCCAGTTAATCCAGGTACGCGATCGCCCTGCAACCCGTAAACTGCTAATACGCGAATTAAGACTTCTTCTAGCTGCCGCAAATACCAGTGCAAATCTTTGTGGTGGAATTGCAGATTTAAAATCGGGTAGCCTACCAGTTGACCAGGACAGTGATAAGTTACCTCTCCACCTCTTTCTATCCTATATACTTCGTCTGCACTTTTGTCAAGGTCGAATTGCAGAAAATCTAAACTAGCTCCATGTCCTAAAGTGTAGACTGGCGGGTGTTCCAACAAAATTAAGACATCAGGTAAATTGGGATCTTGACGGCGCTGTTGCAACAGATGTTTTTGCCAATTCCAAGCCTCAGCATAACAGACGAGTCCGTAATTATAAAGATAGCATTGACGGCGTTTCATGGAGATGTTTACAAGCGATCGCAGAAAAATTCAAGCGTATTTTTTACCAAATTTTATTGCATTTGCGATTAACTACATCAAGAAATGTCAAGGAATGCGAAGGATATTAAAAAGAACTAAAACCTCTCTGTTTTCCAGAATACAAAGTGCTAACTTGAAAGTAGAAACACAAACACAGCAGGGAGGAAGGCTTTACCACCACGCCAGACTCGATGTGGAAGTCGAGATTCTACTAGGAAAAATCCCAGATCGCCCTCCAACTGGGAAAGACCTGTAGTTTATCAGCAGGAACAAACCCTTTTCGGCAGGAAGTGAGACTGGTAAATTTTCAGCGCAAAATAGCAAAGTTGATAAACTAAAGCGTGGTGAAATGGTGACAAAGAGCGCGTACCAATCGATTGATTTCTGGAGTACTTAAAACACCAGAATTCGGGCTTTTAGTAAGTAGACACTGACAGCAAATTGTTGCTGCTTTGTATTTAACCTAACACAAATTTGGTTCGTATCCATCGGGAGAATTAAATATGAAGCTTGTGATCCATGGCAAAAACATCGAAATCACCGATGCCATTCGCGAGTACGTGAATCAGAAAATAGAAAAGGCAGTCAATCATTTTCAAACTCTAACCACTGAAGTAGATGTTCATTTGTCAGTAGCCCGCAATCCCAGGATCAACCCAAAACAAGCAGCGGAAGTCACAATTTACGCCAACGGAACTGTAATTCGGGCAGAGGAAAGTAGCGAGAACTTATACGCCAGCATCGATCTAGTTGCCGATAAAATTGCCCGACAGCTACGCAAGTATAAAGAAAGACTGCAAGACAAGAAAACTCAGCCAAAAACTAGCTTAGAGGCAGTAGAACCACCCGTTGTTAACGATTTGATTGGCGATCGCACTCCCGAATTACCCAGCGAAGTCGTTCGTACGAAATACTTCGCTATGCCACCAATGACACTGAATGAAGCCCTAGAACAACTACAACTCGTCGATCACGATTTTTATATGTTCCGCAATGCCGAAACTGGAGAAATAAACGTCATTTACGAACGCAATCATGGTGGTTATGGCGTAATTCAGCCCCGCAACGGCAACGGACACACGCACGGTAATGCTAAGAACGGTAAAGCCCAAACTTCGGTAGAAAAGCCACAAATTTCTAAGTCGTAAGTCGTAAGTCGGGAGTGGTTGGTGGCTAGTGAAGAAAGGGTGTAGGGGAGCCAGTGCGTTGCGGAGGACAGTTGCGTGCAGGGGTTTCCCCCGTTGTAGCACGTCGCGTCAAACTGTCCGGTGAGGTTCCCTCCGAATCCCGTGACTGGCGTTGTAGGGTGTGGGGTGTAATGGATTGTTAACTGGTCACTGGTCACTGGTCACTGATAACTGCTCGTGCGCTCCCTGCTCCCTGATAACTGTCTAAGCCTACAATGGAATTGGTGAGAAGTTGCTAGGAAGGTAGCGATGAGAGTACCACAGGCTTTCTTGACAAAATTCCGAGCTGCATTTGTCGGTGTCAGCATACTGATGCTAGGGATGCAACCTAGCTATGCTGTAGAAACGTTACCAAGGCAAGTCAAACCGCAAGAAAACTTACAGGTAGCAGCAACGCACAACAATCGAGGCGTAGAGTTAGCCGAACAGGGAAAATTCTCAGAAGCGATCGCGGCTTTCAATCAAGCAATTGAAATTTATCCTCAGTACGAAAACGCTCACAATAATTTAGGGCTTGCTTTTGGCAATCAGCAACAGTACATCCAAGCAGAAAACGCCTTCAAACATGCTCTTGGTATCAATCCGCGTAATTTTGAAACCTACAATAATTTAGGAATTGCCCTCGGGAATCAAGGCAAATTTGCAGAAGCAATCGCTGCTTTTCGACAAGCAATTCAACTTAAACCCAACGATCCAACCTCTTACCAAAACCTCGGTGTAGCATTTTGGAGTCAAGGAAATTTGCCCGAAGCACAAGCATCTTTGCATAAAGCCAAAGATCTCTACTCCACACAAAATAACCCAACAGGCATAAGTCATGTAGAGCAGATTTTGCAACAGATAGAAAGATAATTGATAAGTCATAACTCGTAAGTCGTAAGTCGTAAGTTGGCTGTTGGGTTCTTGCTCCCCCTGCTTCCCCAGCCTCCCCAACTCAAGAGCAGCTCTCTTCTTCCCCCTGCTCAGAAGCTCCCTACTCCCTACTCCCTGTTTATATCGGTAGAGTCACAACAAAAGTCGTTCCTATTCCAACTTCACTAGTGACGCTAATTTCGCCGCCGTGCAAGTCTACACACTGTTTGACAATAGACATTCCCAAGCCCGTACCAGAGATATTTTCTACGTTACTACCGCGCTGAAAAGAGTGGAAGAGTTGTTCTATATCTTGAGTAGGAATACCAATTCCTCGATCGCGGATGTAAAAAATGGCTTTTCCGGCTTCAATAGATAAGCTTAAATCGATGTCACCGCCTTTGGGCGAGTATTTAATTGCGTTAGAAAGTAAGTTGCTCAAAATATAACGTAGCAATTTTTCATCGACGTTAGCAGATATCTGTTGTGCTTGACTGGTAAAAATAATTGAGTGCTTGCTACTGGCACTCATCCGCATTTCTTCTACTAAATCGTGACAAAATTTTTCTAAGGGTACTGGTGTAGGATTGAATTCAAGTTTTTCGGCTTCAGCTTTACCAATCAATAAAACATCATCTAACAATTGTGTCATGCGTTTGGTGGCAATTTGAATTCGATCGAGATACATGCGTTTTTTATCTTCTGAAGCGCGATCGCCAAATTGCTCGAGGAGCTTGGCTGACATTAAAATTGTCGTTAGCGGAGTCCGAAATTCATGAGATGCTGTGGTAATAAATCGCGATTTCAATTCTACTAACTGTTTCTCTTTTTCTAAGGCATAAATCATCTCAGCTTCGGCTAACTTCCGTTCTGTGATGTTGCGAAATATACCACGGGTAGCAATGGGTTTACCATTGATAAATTTACAATTAATACTACCGGCAACCCAAATTTTTTCACCATGTTTAGTGACAAATGCAGTTTCAATTTCCGAAATTTGTTTTCCTAACATGACTTCTCGAAAAGTTTTCTGGCAATGCTCTAAATTATCGGGATGAATAATATCAAAAATTGTCAAGTGAGAAATTTCATCTTCACTGTAATCTAAAGTTTCTTTCCAGGCTCGATTTACATATACTAAATGACCGTCTGGTGTAACACTTTGAATGAGATCGCTAGCATTTTCAAATAAGTCTCTATAGCGTTCTTCACTTTCTCTTAGAGCCGCATCAGCTTGCTGACGCTCATTAATTTCACGCTCTAATTTTTGATTAGTTCGCAATAGTTCTTTAGTACGCTCTTGGACTCTTTGCTGTAGCGATTCGTTTGCTGTCTGCACTTCTTGAAACTTTTCATTTAAAGCCACTGTCATGAACTGAAAATTACCAATCAACGAATTAATTTCTACTACCGAACTAGTAGGAAATCGCATCAAATTCTTTTCCGGCAATTGAGAGGATAAATCTGTAGTTACGGTAGCTAACTGGGTTAATGGATTTGCTAATTTACGGCTGAGTAGTATGCCGCCAATTAGAACAATCAATACCGTAACTAGCATGAAAGTAAGATCGTTAATGTAAGTTTGTTGTAGGTGGTCAATATAAGGTGCAGCCGGAATTTCTAAAATAAGTTTCCATTGAGAACGATCGCTCAGCGGCTGTTCTTTAACATATAGAGAGCGTCGCCAGCGTACCATCGCCGGAAGTTTGCCTTTAGGTGGTAACCATAAATATGTATTTTCAAAATATATATTCCCACTAGCTGTCTTTTGACTCAGCGATCGCATTTCTCCCCCACGCAGGCGATCGAAATTTTGCATCAGTTGTAATTTGGAATTGCTACTGGCAACGATCTGGTTATGAGAGTCGAGAAGAATAATTTGGTGAACTCTGTGAGAAAGCTGCGATCGCAAAAAGTCCTCTAAATAGGAGAGGTTGAGGTGAGCGTATACTACACCAGACAAGCGATTGTTAGTTAGTATCGGTACGCCAATATCGATTTGGGGAATTCGTTCAGTCGGATGGATGTGGACGTTGCCTATAGCAGGTTTGAGACTAGTTTCAATCTGTTTTAAAGTCTTTATGTGCCGTGCATCTAATTTACCAGATGAAGTTAGGGCTGGATCGATTTGGGGTGCAGAGGCAACAATAGTATCGGTAGCATTAATAACTTGTAATAAAATTAATTCGGGATAAACTCGCTGTAGCAACTCCAGGCTTTGCTGTAATTGTGTTGAAGGCGCGTTAGCGTTCGCGAAGCGTCTCGAAGAGAAGCTTAACGAAGCGGTCGCATTATTAGTAGCTAATTGACCGAGTTGAGATAAAACATTTAAATATTCGCGCTGGCGATCTTCCAAACCAGCTATCACCTCTTGAGCGGTATCTTTAAGTTCAACTTGAATTGTGTTTTGGATCTGCTGGGAAACCAAATTACAATCTAAAACAACTAAAATTAGTGCAGGTAAAAAACAGGAAGTGGCACAAAGAGATAACAAAACCTGTCGCATGGATGGAGTATGCCTGACTTGAGCACGACTCACCCATCTAGAAATAGGTAAATAATTAATCGCCAAGCTAGCGATAATAGAGTTAAAAATGCCATTGACAGACTGTTTCAACACCACTAACCAAGTTTGAGCCGAATCGACATGCAACAAGCGGGAATAAAACAGCCACACCAACGGGATACCTAACAGCAGCCAGTAAAAGACATCTAATAGCACCAAACTCTGCCGTTGGTTGCGCCACAGTAAACCAACAAACAATGCTTCGCCAATCAAAACGATCGCGGCGTAGGGATGATTCCAGAGAAAGAAAGTATGTACGGAGGCGATCGCTGCTGCAAAAGTTCCCCAGCGAATACCGAAAAAGCGCACAACTAATAAAACAGAAATACTACCAAACAAAAAATCTACGCCAAAAAAGAGCGGCAAGCTGAAATAATTACCTGCATACCCTGCCAATAGCAAAATCGCCATTGGCAACCACGAGCGTCTAGGAATTGGGGGTAGTAACATGGTTAACTTTTAGTTACTGCGGCTTTTTAGCATCGCCTCGTAGAGATTACGAGCAAAACCACTGTTGTTAGATTAGTCCAGTTCCGAAATTTTCAGGATGAGTAAAATTACTGATGAAAGCGATCGCGACCCAACTTGCAGCTATTGTCAGCCCAGAATCTGTCTTGGAATGGGAAGATATAGATGCGATGCGACAAGAACACATCCAGGGGGCGATCGCCTCCAGTATCGCACCTAGCTGCATTGTCTATCCCCAAACGCCAGCCGAACTAGCAGCAGTGATGGCATATACCGACAGCAACAACTGGCGAATTTTAGTCTATGGTAGCGGTACAAAACTCAGCTGGGGAGGACTGGCAAAAAATATCCAGGTACTGGTCAGTACCGCACGCCTAAACAGACTCATCCAACACGCTGTCGGAGATTTAACCGTAACGGTAGAAGCGGGAATGAAATTCGCCGATCTACAAGCAGTGTTAGCCCCTACTGGACAATTTCTTGCCCTCGACCCCACCGCACCAGAATCAGCTACAATCGGGGGCATTGTCGCCACGGCTGATACCAATTCACTCCGACAACGTTACGGCGGCGTGCGCGATCAACTGCTAGGAATTTCCTTTGTCCGTGCTGACGGAGAAATTGTTAAAGCTGGGGGACGAGTCGTGAAAAACGTCGCTGGGTACGACTTAATGAAGCTATTTACAGGTTCTTACGGCACGCTAGGCGCGATCGCCCAGATAACACTACGGGTTTACCCCCTACCACCCGCATCGGGGACGGTGACGCTGACAGGCACAGCTGAGGCGATCGCCCAAGCGACATCTAAAATCAGGAGTTCGGCGTTAACTCCCACCCAAGCCGACCTGCTATCTTCTCATCTAGTCACTACCATAGGAATAGGTCAAGGACTTGGATTAATGGTTCGCTTCCAAAGCCTGAGTGCTAGCGTCCGAGAACAAACCGCACGGCTAGTAGAAATGGGACAACAATTGGGATTGCAAAGCACCACCTACTCAGATGCGAATGAAGCTGACTTATGGCAACAATTACAAGTACAAATACGTTCTCCTCAACCAATGCAAGCAGTTACTTGCAAAATAGGAGTATTACCAGCAACTGCTGTTGCAACTTTGCTCTATTTAGATCAAATTGCTCCAGAATCGGCGATCGGTACAATCCATGTTGGTAGCGGTTTGGGAGTTATCAGATTTGACAATACTAATGTCAAGGCAAACACGGTTTTAAGTATGAGAACTCACTGCCAAAATCAAGGAGGTTATTTGTCTGTTTTAGAAGCCCCAGCAGTATTTAAGCAGCAGCTTGATGTCTGGGGTTATAGAGGCAATGCTTTAGATTTAATGCGACGCATCAAGCAACAGTTCGATCCAAAAAATGTTTTGAGTCCGCAAAGATTTGTCGGCGAGATTTAATAGTGGTGCGTGGTGCGTGGTGCGTGGCGCGTGAAATACTTGTATCTCCTCCATTACCAACCGTCAACTACCAACTATCAACTACCAACTACCATTAAATGTATGCAAACTTCAGAAAATCCTTTAAATAACCATTTACTCGATCCAGAAACGGGGTCAATTAAGAATTTAAAAGGGTTCGATTCACAACATCCCCCCGATCCGAAACTCATCGATACCTGCGTTCACTGTGGCTTTTGCCTATCCACCTGTCCCAGTTATCGCGTTATCGGCAAAGAAATGGATTCGCCTAGAGGTCGAATCTACCTGATGGACGCAATTAACGAAGGCGAAATTGCCCTCAATACCGCTACAGTAGAGCACTTTGATTCTTGTTTGGGATGCCTTGCTTGCGTCACCACTTGTCCTTCAGGCGTGCAGTATGACAAATTAATTTCTGCGACTCGTCCCCAGGTAGAACGCAACTATCCTCGTAGTTTAGGCGATCGCCTCTACAGAAAGCTAATTTTCTCCTTTTTTCCCTATCCCCATCGCCTGCGGTGGATGCTAGTGCCTTTATTTTTGTATCAATTGTTAGGCGTGCAAAAATTCGTCCGCGCTACCAAAATCTTGAAATACATTTCTCCTAGATTGGCGGCGATGGAATCAATCTTACCCAAAATTACGCTGAAATCTTTTCGGGACGATTTACCCACAGTTATTCCAGCACAGGGAGAAAAGCGCTATCGAGTAGGAGTCATTTTAGGTTGCGTCCAACGGCTATTTTTCTCCCCGATTAATGAAGCTACTGTCAGGGTATTAACAGCAAATGGTTGTGAAGTCGTTATTCCTAAATCTCAAGGCTGCTGTGCGGCGCTACCCCATCACCAGGGACAAGAAGAACAGGCGAAAGCACTAGCAAGACAAATGATAGATGCTTTTGCCGAGACAGGCGTAGATGCTGTCATTATTAACGCTGCTGGCTGCGGTCATACTTTGAAAGAGTACGGACACTTATTACAAGACGATCCAGAATATCGGGAAAAAGCACAAGCATTTGCAGCCAATGTCAAGGACGTACAAGAGTTTCTCGCTACTGTTGGCTTAACGACAAAACTTTCACCCCTATCTGAAAAACCTTTAACTTTGGTTTATCAGGATGCTTGTCATTTATTACACGGGCAAAAAATCAGCGTCCAACCCCGTCAGTTGTTGCGACAAATCCCCGGAGTGCAGTTGCGCGAACCAATCGACGCAGCTTTGTGTTGTGGTAGCGCTGGAGTTTACAATATGCTGCAACCAGATGTTGCTGATGAATTAGGTCAGCAAAAAGTCCAAAATTTATTAAATACAGGTGCGAATTTGATTGCATCTGCCAATCCTGGTTGTACGCTGCAAATTAGCAAGCATTTGAAATTACAAGAGAAAAAGATTTCTGTCATGCATCCGATGGAATTGTTAGATTTGGCAATCCGAGGTATACAGTTATCAGTGACCAGTGACCAGTGACCAGCGACCAGTGACCAGTGCATTTGTAGGGGTGGGTTTATCGATCCAATCGGCAAACAACAAAACGCTCGATCAACCCGCCCGATCGCCACACCGAATTTCCGATATATTTAAATCAAACAACACAAATTGTTGCGAACCTGCCCCTACAGAGATTGCGATCGCCTACCCAAGTTTGTATTAAACTGTATCCAAAACCAAGCGAATGTTGCGTATACCGCGATCGCAGCTACGATAACTTTTACTTTGTCCCATAATAGTTGTTTCTGCCACAGTTCTAAATTCAGAAAAAATGAACTGTAACCGTTGACATTAATTCCCCCAAATGGTGCGATCGTACCTACTAGGGAAATTAGAATTGAAACTGAGGCGATCGCTAGAAAAATTCCTCGCAGCAGCTTTGATTTTTGAATTGGTTCGAGAATGTGAGTTAACGGCACGCACGCTAATAACATAATTGAAGCGAACCATCTGACTCCATAACTATGACCGCTATAGTTATTGCTACGAAAAATATAAAACATCACGTAAGCTAGACAAATCGCAGCAATGAATAAATACTCTTTCTTATATTTAAAACCTGGTTGCATTATCGCTCTACTCCAGCCATAAATTGCAAATAATAAAATTGGGGTATAGGATAGCAGTCCTCTACTACCAACGAGCATATGAAAAGCATAAATAGCTAGACTTTGTAAATCGTGCCCTACCAATCCTGAAAGATTACCCGCACCAAAATAAGAGCCTGGATAGTCCCATAACTTAGCATTCATTGCTGGAGGAATGATACTGCCAGAAGTATAAAAATTCAACCATACATACAGCAATATGACGGGAATACAAGCCAAAATGAAAGAAAGCTTAGCTCGATGACTCTTATTAAATAGCAAAATAGAATACACCGGAATTAAAGCGAACATTGTAATATCAGTGCTGCCAGCAAAAGCAATAAAAAATCCGGCGATCGCGGCATTTCTTACTTCGTGTCGTCTGAGTAATAAAAAGTAAAAGCTGAAGAGTAAAAGACTGCCACTAAAGGCATGGTTGTTAAAGACAATTGAATATGGTAGAACTAGCGTTCCCGCCCCCGCCAGAAGTAGCACAATATTTGTCCACCGCTCGTCAATCCGAAAAAATTTGAAAATCTCGTACAAGCAAACTAGTCCTAAGCTGGACATAACGCCCATAATTAGTACTGTTAGCAAAAAGTAAGTCGCAGATTGATGTGTGGCACTAGTCAGGTTAAAAACAGATTTTAGAAATAAATAAAATACCGAACCATACAATGCCATAATTGGTGGCTTGTCGGAATAAAAATGATTTTGATAGAAATATTTATCGCCAGTCCAGATATAAGTAGAGCGATCGATACTAAAAGTATGAAAGTCTACCAACGATTCAATCGTAGCCATCCTAGAAGCATCATTCCAAGAATTTGTCTCTAATTTTGTTAAAACTGCAAACAAAAATAAGAATGCAAAAAATATCTGCATTCTTTTCACGATAACTTTATTTAACATCATGAATCAATAATTTTGAATTTTGAATTTTGTAAGGGCGGGTTTGTTCAACAACTCTGAGTGCGACAAAGATTTCGGCTAAACCCGCCCTTACTTGGCTTCTCGCTCTAGTAGCAAAGTCACGGGACCATCATTATCAATAAAAACATGCATCATCGCGCCAAACTCTCCCGTTTCTACTTTTAAACCACTGTCGCGTAGCTTTTCCACAAACAGATTGTATAGGTTTTTCGCTGCTTCTGGTGCAGCCGAGCGGTCGAAGGAAGGGCGGCGACCTTTACGACAATCGCCATACAGAGTAAATTGACTGACAACTAAGAGTTCGCCATCGATTTCTGTGACGGATTTTTGCCAGCGATCGTTCCCTTCCTCTGCACCGAATAGACGCAATTCCAAACATTTACGTGCCATCCAGTCGAGTTCTGCTTCCGTATCAGTATCGGCAATTCCCACCAGCAAGTTTAAACCCCGTCCGATTTTGCCAATAGTTTGTTCGCCAACGGTGACGTAAGAAGATTTAACTCGCTGAATGATGACGCGCATAATGACGAAATAGAGAGTAAAGAGCGATCGCCATATTACTATTACCAAATATGCCAATGGCGATCGCTTTTCAAGCACCAAAAATTTCTTATTTGTCGTTGCTAGCGTCGTGCGGTTTGCTTTGAGTCATTTGTCCGATTAACTCCAATACCCTTTGCTCGAATTCTTGAGGAGAGACTCGTCCTTTGGTCAGAAACTCCGTATGTCCTAGCTTGAGCCGATTTCGCTCCGACTGGTCGAGGTCTTTGGCAGAATAGACGACTAAAGGAATACTGTAAAGGCGATCGTGTTGATGCAGCCACTCAACGACACCAAATCCATCCACTTGAGGCAAAATCAGATCGAGAATCAGTAAATCGGGTTTGATTTCCTGACTCAAGCGAATTGCCTCGCATCCATTTTTGGCAAGAAAAGTTTCAATATTATGACTTTTAAGCAGTGCGAGCAAAAGTTCGGCTAACTCGGCATCATCCTCAACCAGCAATACGCGGACTGGTCGAGCGTTTTTAGCTAGAGCTAACTTGAGAGAGTCAAACAGCGAGTTTTCATCAACTGGCTTACTCACCCAAGCGCTCGAATTTTGACTGAGCGGACTCTGACTAGGAGCGCAAATACTACAAATAACGATGGGGATGTCTTTCGTATCCGATCGCTCTTTCAGCTTTGCCATTACCTCCCAGCCATTCATTTTTGGCATCAGCAAATCTAGTAAAATTGCATCAGGATGTAAGGTAGCAGCAGAGGCGATCGCTTCTTGTCCAGAACACACGACGACCGTGCGATAGCCTTGATTTTCCAGCAGGGTTTGTAGTTCAGCTCCAACATCAGGATCGTCGTCACAAATTAATATCAAGGGAGAGGAAGAACCACTGTGTTGAGTCCCAACTTGCAGCACCTGGCTTTGAGGAGCGAGCAGTAAAGAGTTGGTTAAATCATCCGATCTAATACCAGATTTAGCTTGCAAGACAGGCAGGGTAAAGTAAAAAGTACTGCCCTCACCCAAAACACTTTCAACCCAAATCCGTCCGTCGTGCTGTTGTACGATACTACGGCAAATTGCCAACCCTAAACCAGTCCCATCATGCTTGCGAGAATCTGTTGAGTCAACTTGTTGAAATCGTTCAAATATACTATCGAGTTTGTCGGCTGGAATACCGCGTCCAGTGTCTTTAACTTGGAATGTGATATGAGGGGTGAGGAGCGAGGAGCGAGGAGCGAGGGAGTCGGAGATGTTTGAATTTTGGATTTTGAATTTTGGATTTTGGATTTCTCCCCCTGTGTTCCCAGCTCTCTTCTCCCCCCTGCTCCCTGTTCCCTGCTCCCTGCTCCCTAATTCCACACTCAACCAAACCGTACTACCACTAGGCGAGAATTTAATCGCGTTAGAAAGTAGATTGGTGAGAGTTTGAACGATGCGGTCTGGATCTGCCCATACCTGAATCGGTAGGCTAGAGACAGATAAGGTAATCCCAGCTTTGTCGGCGAGAGGCTGCATCACGTTCACTGCTTCAGTTATCAACTCGGTAACATCGCAGCTTTCTTTTTCCATCTTCACCTTACCCGACTCGATCCGCTCGATATCGAGAATGTCGTTGATCAGGCGCACCAAGCGTTCGGTGCTATCGGTGGCAATTTGCAATAAGCGTTGTCCCTGCGGTGAGTCTGGCTGGAGTAAACCACTAGCAAGCATCCCTAAAGAACCGTGAATCGAAGTCAAAGGCGTGCGGAGTTCGTGGCTGACAACGGAAATAAACTCATCTTTCATCCGCTCGATTTGCTTGCGATCGCTCACATCATGCAAGTAAACCGTATATACTGTTTCTCCTCCCAAATTTAACTTGGAGATACTCGCCTCGGCAGGAAATTCAGTCCCATCCTTGCGGCAACCGTAAATTTCGCGTCGTTCTCCCATCCGGCGAGCTAAATTTGGGGATTGACCGAATTCATCTACGTACTGACGATGTGCTGCGGCAAAACACTTTGGTAGCAACAAGTCAAGCGGTTGTCCGATCGCTTCTGCTGCTGAGTAGCCAAATATTCTCTCGGCTCCAGAGTTAAATAAGGTGATGCGTTGATTGCTATCGATTGAAATAATTGCGTCATCGGCTATTGCTACGATTCCGGCAAATAAGGCTTGAGAATTTTGCAATGCTTCTTGGGTGCGCTGGCGCTCGTTTAACTCTGATTGGAGTTGCTCGTTCAGCTTGAAGCGATTTTCGCTTTCGACATTGTTCGTTGCTCTGACTTGGTTAATCCGGTGTAGTAGTTTCATCCGCTCTAAGCGATTGACGATCCGAGTTACGAGTTCGGAACCTACAATCGGCTTACTCACAAAATCATCTGCACCAGCACTAAAAACCCGATCTACAATGTCGGCATCGTGATGGACTGTCAAAAATAAAATTGGTAGATCGCTCCAGCGCGGCTCGTTACGTACCACCTGGCATAGGTCGATGCCATTGACATAGGGCATTTCCACATCTAGGATCAACAGATCCGGTGCAGTGGCTTCTAAAGTTTCCCAGAACCGACGCGGATCTTCTAAAGTTGTCACTTTCAATCCCCAAGGATTGAGCAATGCTGGTAACACTGCGAGGATTTTTGGATCGTCGTCCACAACGAGTAGATGAGCTTCTGCATGGGGTGCATTTTCTAATGCTTGCGCCACTGCTTGTGGCTTACCTGCTTCTCCTTTCTGCTCAATTTCTTGACGCAGAGCCAACACTAGACGGCAAAAATTTGTTGCCTCAGATAGCAAGACAGCGCGATCGCCTTTTAGCATCTGCTCAATTTCTTTCGCCAGTTTCGATCCTTGCGCCAAGCCGAAAGTTCCTAACGAGCCTGCTAGGGTGTGCGCTTCTTTTCGTGCCGATTCGAGCAGTTCTAGAGATAAGGTATTATTTGCGCTGACAGCAGCAGATGCTTGCTCCAACACGCCAATCTGTTCTGCAATCCTAGGCTTAAATTTATGCCAAATTCCTGCAACTGCCGATAGTGTCTGTTGTTCTGATGTGAGATTTGGAGTGGCTGGTTGTTGGTTGACAGTAGACGCTGGCGCTACACTGCGTGAAGACAGTTGTTTTTTCTCCCCTAGCTCCCTCAGCTCCCTCAGCTCTCCTCTCCCCCCTGCTCCCTGCACCGAAGCGCTCCCTGCTCCCTTACTTTCCAAAGGCTTGAGACGATATCCAATCCCGTAGACAGTTTCGAGCAGATCGCTATTAGCTCCTGCGGCTTTGAGTTTTTGCCGCAGTCCCTTAATATGAGTTCGCACGGCTTCTTCGCTGGGAATGTCTTCATAAGACCAGAGATGTTCCAAGATCGTGCCACAACTAAAAACGCGGCGACTGTTACGTAAAAACAGCTCTAAAAGTGCATATTCCTTGGGAGTTAATGACAAATGCTTTTGACTATAAGTTGCCTCACAACTACTGGGGTCTAATTGCAAATCACCCCACTCCAGCACTGGCGGGGAAACCAAACCGCTACGGCGCAACAGCGCTCTGATCCGAGCGACTAATTCTTCTTCGTCAAAAGGTTTAATTAAGTAATCATCTGCACCCGCATCTAATCCAATCGCTTTATCGTGGCTGCTATCTCGACCAGTTAACAATAAAATTGGCGTTGACAAACCTTTAGCTCTGATTTGACGGCAAAGACTAATGCCATCCAGTTTAGGTATAACGACATCCAATACAATCAAGTCGTAGTCGAAAGCTTGGACTAAATCCCAAGCAGCAAGACCATCAATAGCAACCTCAACTGCATAGTTTTGGTTGGTGAGGACGGTAGTTAGTGCATGGGCAACTAACTCGTCATCTTCTACAACTAAGATTTTCATTGCTAACTAGCTTTTCCCTGGCGATAGAAGATAGCAATTAACGAGCAAAATATAGATGAAAGGCAATCCAAAAATTGCTATCAAGCCGATCTTTCATCAAGCTACTTTATAGGAATCGCTTAAGTTTACAAGTAGCAAGAATTTGTTACATGGGAAAAGCCGATCGCCTAATATATCAAAACCTTAGCGATCGGAAATTGCTCGCTAGTTGCTACAGGGCGCGGAAACCGTCTCACCACAATGTCTGGGCTATACAAACCTTGCCGCGATTTTCAATTGCTAGACTTGTATCCGAGTGATACTTCACGTTCAGCCGACTGTAGTTTCTCTGCTGGCTGCACTGGGGACTGTACCGTCAAGACAGAACAAGAAGCGTGATGCAAGACGTAATTGCTAACACTACCCATAAAAAATTCAGATAAACCTCTGCGTCCCCTGCGTCCGGTGACAATTAAATCTGCCTTCCAAGCCAAAGCAAAATCGCAAATCAGCCGCCCAGGACTACCCGATAATTGCCGAAATTCCACATTGACCCCAGCAGCCATTGCTTCTTGATGGCGCGATCGCAACATGTCCAGACCTTGCTTAGTAAACGCTTCTCGCTGCTGTTGGTACAATTCCATATTTTTCTCATACACCGATGGATAGTATTCCAAGCTAGGTAAAATCGGTGTAGGGCTGCCGAGTTCTTCTTCCGACACTACATGCAACAACATCAGGTTGGCGTTATTTGCTTTAGCCAAAGATAAAGCTGTATCGAACACCTGTTTGCTACTTTTTGACGTATCTACTGCAACCAAAATTTTCTGGAACATAACAACCGCCTTTGCAATTCGTAATTCGTAATTCGTAATTCGTAATTGTTTATGAATCGAGTCAATGTTCAATATATAAAAATAATTTGAGGAAATTGTGAGGAATCAGTTGTCAGTTATCAATTAGCTGTCTTCACGCAGTGTAGCGCAGCGTTTACTGTCAACCATCAACTACCCATTACCCATTACTACTTCCTACTTACCAACTTTTAATTTCCTCTAAAGCTCAGTCTCGATAGAATGACACTGCACTGAATAAGAGACGAGCATTCATGGATTTTCTCTCCAATACCGTCGTGCTGTCGCGGATGCAGTTTGCGCTGACTGCCCTATTTCACATGCTTTGGCCCACAATCACTACAGGTGTGGGAATATATTTGGTCATTGTAGAGGGATTATGGTTGAGGACTCGTAACCCTGAGTATTACTACCATGCCCGCTTTTGGTCTAAGCTTTACGTGCTGAATTTTGGCGTTGGGGTAGCAACGGGAATTCCAATGGAATTTCAGTTTGGGACTAACTGGGCTCCATTTTCCGAGGCTGTGGGTAACTTTTTTGGTAGTGTCATCGGGTTTGAAGCTGCTTGGGCTTTTATGCTAGAAGCTGCTTTTTTGGGAATTATGCTGTTTGGCTGGGAGCGCGTCAACTCTACCATTCACTACGTGGCGACGATTATGGTGGCGTTGGGCGCGAACTTGTCTACGCTGTGGATTTTGACGGCAAACTCTTGGATGCAATCGCCTGCGGGTGGAGAGATGGTAAATGGTAAGTTTATCGTCAGGGATTACTTTCAGGCGATCGCCAATCCATTTATGGCAAAGAGCGTACTGCACATGTTTTTTGCAACGTTAGAAACTTCGCTGTTTCTCGTCGGTGGGATCAGTGCGTGGTACATTCTCAACAATCGCCACCCAGCGTTCTTTTCTAAGTCTTTACGAATCGTTTTAGCAGCGGCGATCGCAGTTGCACCTATGCAGATTTACATAGGACATTTAAGTGGCGAACAGGTATATCGCTATCAACCTGCCAAACTCGCCGCTATGGAAGCGCAATGGGAAACGACCCCCGCCGGACAGCCGGCTGATTGGAGTTTAGTAGCATTACCTAACGACAAAGCGCAAAAAAATGATTGGGAAATTACCATTCCTAATGCTTTAGGTTACATTTTAGAACTCAAACAAAATCTCACCGAACCTGTTGTAGGACTGAGAGATTTTAAATCAGAAGATCGACCGCATTTAGTTGGTTTAGTTTACTATTCCTTCCGCATTATGATCGGGATTGGATTTTTCCTAGCTTTCCTAATGCTATGGAGTACGCTTTACTGGTTACTTGGCAAGCTGAATAGCGAAAAAATTACCCAGCAGCGATGGCTATTACGTACCTGGATTTTTGCGGCTCCTCTAGGCTTCATTGCGATTGACTCTGGTTGGATCGTGCGTTGTGTCGGACGGCAACCGTGGACGTTGTACAATCAAATCCGCACCGTAGATTCTGCCTCTCACGTTCCTGCTAGCAATGTTCTAGTTTCGCTGACAGGTTTTGCGATCGTTTATGCGGTGTTATTTGTCGCCACTTTGTATTTTGGTAGCCGCATTATTCGCAAAGGACCAAATTTAGAATTACCAATACCAGGTGTTGAAACTATTCGTCCCGCGATCGCTACTTCTCCTGGTGAATTTGTTCCTGACGAACGCCCCGTAGAAGCACAACAGTAGAAATTCAAAATTCAAAATTCAAAATTAAGAAATTACCCTTCTATCTTTCACCAATTACCAATTACCACATGGAGACACTCACATATTTTCTTCCTCAGGTTTGGTTTGGAATTTTGGCACTGTTTCTATTTCTCTACGTCATGCTAGACGGTTTCGATTTGGGGGTAGGTATTCTCTCTCTGACTTCCGATGATGAGGAGCGACGAGGACTTTTGATGACGAGTCTGAGTAATATTTGGGATGCTAATGAGACTTGGCTGGTATTGATGGCAGGAGGTTTATTCGGTGCATTCCCCCTCGCTTATAGCACGATTTTAAGTGCGCTTTACATCCCAATTATTGCTATGGTATTTGGTTTGATTTTTCGAGCGGTTGCCTTTGAATTTCGGGAACAAGCAAAGCGCAAATTGATTTGGAATATAGCGTTTGGAGCAGGAAGTTTTTTAGCAGTTCTCGGTCAGGGATTTGCTTTAGGTAGCGTATTAGAAGGCATTAAAGTTGATGAAGCAGGACATTTTATCGGTAGCACTTGGGACTGGCTGAGTTGGCAATCAATATTAATTGCTCTGACGTTAATTCAAGGTTACGTGTTAATTGGTTCGACTTATTTGATTTGGAAAACTGAAGGAGAGTTACAGGAAACTCATTACAAAACTGCGAGAATAGCTGCTTTCACAACTTTAATCGGAGCGATTTTTATCACGATTTCAACTCCTATCTTTTATGAAAGTGCCAGAACTCGATTATTTCAACAACCGCTTGTTTATCTTTTCGGGATTATTCCTGTAGTGGGAATACTTCTGATTTCTAAGCTTTTAGGTAGCCTCGATCGCAAGCAGGAACGAGCGCCATTTATTTGGACGATTTTACTATTCGTCCTCACTTTTATCGGACTAGCTTTAGTTGTTTTTCCCTACATTATTCCCCCTAATATCACAATTTACGAGGCATCGGCTGACCCCAGTTCGTTAGTCATCATGATTATTTTTATTGGTTTTCTCATTCCTGTCATGCTGTTTTACAACCTCTATCAATATGTCGTGTTTAGAGGCAAGGTAACAGGAGGACATTATGGGGAATAGGTAGAGAAGCGCTATAGCGCTTCTCTACAAAAATTACTTCCCAACCTTAGAAGTGTCATTAGTATCGAGGTGCGATTGCAAAACAGGAGGAGTATGTACCCAAACAGCTTGTTGCGGTACGGGAATAGCAATATCGGCGAGATCGAAAGCCTTTTTCAATCGACGGCGATATTCTCTGGCTACATCCCATTGTTTGAGGGGTTGGGTTTTAATCCAAACCCGAATAATTAAACCGCGATCGCCAAAATTATCAACTCCTAGTACATCTGGTCTTTCTAGAATTTGATCTCGCCACTGGGGATCTCGATCCATTTCTACACCTACCTCTTCAATTAAAAACAATGCTTGGTCGAGGTTGGCATTGTAAGCAACGGGTATACTTAAATCGGCACGCGACCACCGACTAGAAAGGTTTGCCACAATTTTAATTTCACTATTGGGAATAGTAATTAATCTACCTTCGGCATCGCGTAACTGAGTGATTCGCAGATTGAGATTTTCTACCAAACCGCCAAAAGTACCGACGTTAATTACGTCACCTACAGCGTACTGGTCTTCTACAATAATCAAAAAGCCATTGATCGCATCTTTAATTAAACTTTGGGATGCAAGAGATATGGCTACACCAAGTAGCCCCGCACCAGCTAACACTGGGACTAAATCTACACCTAAAGTAGAAAGAGTCAGTAGTACGCCCAAAGCGACAATACTAAAAGTAGCTACGCTTTTAGCTACGCTAGAAATTGTCATTACCCGCAGTTGTAAGCGCACGTAGTCTTGAGCGCCTAATAAAGTATTATTTGCCAGTGCATGAGTAAAGCGATCGATCGCCACATAGCTGGCGCGAGTGGCGACATAGGCTCCAATTGAAACAAGCCCAATCACCGCAGGAACTCTAATTATTGGAATTTGTAGTAACGCCAAAATCCAAACTGGAATAAACCGCGTGTAAGGAAACAACCCTAAAATGACTAACGTTCCGCCAACCCACACGCCAGTTTGAGATAGCTGAAATATTCTTCGCCTGACTTCCCGTAAGTTATTTTGCTGTTGCTGCGTTAATTGTGTCGTGACCGACTCTGAGGGATCTATGGGAGTCGTCGGAATCGGGATGACTCGATCTAAACGATCGCGCCAACGGCGAATTCCCCAGCTAGCCACTACGATACCCACAAAAATTCCAGTGGCGATCGCACCTCGGCGGATCAAAACCGGAGGTTTTCGTTCTTGTTTGGCTGCGATCAAGTCTTGCTTGAGGGATTTGACTAATTTGCTTGCCAAATTTTGAACGTTTGTTTCTCCTTGAACCTCAGCATCTAAATCGGTAGGGGTGAAGAGATACTGCTGATTAATCGAAATAGTTGGCAGAGTTTGAGATACACCCGTCGGGCTATTGGCATCCGTGATCGTTTGGCGTTGAGATCTGACTTCCAGTTTTCCAGAGTTGTCGGCAAAGTAAGCTTCACTGATGTTTTCTAAGTTTGATTGCACCTCATCTATCCGCTTGGCTAACTCCTCCCTAGAAGATGCCGTAACCTGAAACAAGCGGCGACCATCTAAGGTAATCCAGTCACTATAGACCTGTCTCTGGGGATTATTGCGATCGCGAGTTGGTTGGTAAGCAGATAGAAAATTGTCGAGTCCTGGGAGATCGAGTGAATTTAAACCTGGAATAGGTAACGATTGCTGTAAATTTGCTGGTTGTGTCGGCTGGGCTAGAGTGGGAACAACAACTGAAGCATTCAGCACGATTGATCCCAAAACGCCACAAGTGAAACACATAACTAGCCGTCGTCTGCTTTTTGGTTTGGCGATCGCCTGAATTTGAGAGCGCACGTCCACACCTCCTACTTTTCACACTTATACACATTACTACTTGGTAGCTGGTAGTTGGTAGTTGGGAGAAGTGAGGAGTGAGGGAAAGAGTGTGATGTGAAGAAAGGGTGTGGGGTGTAGGGTGTAGGAAATTTTGAATTTTGGATTTCTCCTCAGCTCCTCAGATGGGCGACTCTCTCTTCGCCGACTCCCGACTCCCGACTTCCGATTAAAAAAAACATGAAGTTTGTTCGCTAAAGTATGAAATAAATGTAAATTTTACGGATAACAGCTATGGATGGGTTGACGGCTGTTAGCCGATCTTCATAGTCTGGACTGGTATTTGTGCAGGGGTATACGTGCTGTACCAGATGTTCAGGTAATAATTCCCCTTCTAGAAAAATGCAGTTAAGCTAAGTAAGACCACCTAAATTAACTCTTTAGGAATTAACTACATGACGGTTGCTCTCGATAAACTAAAGTACGAAATCAAAGATCCTGCTCTAGCAACCTTAGGTAAGCAGCGGATTGAATGGGCTGGGCGCGAGATGCCAGTGTTACGGCAGATCCGCGATCGCTTTGCCCAAGAAAAGCCTTTTACCGGAATTCGCTTGGTCGCTTGTTGTCATGTCACTACAGAAACAGCACACTTGGCGATCGCCCTCAAAGCTGGTGGTGCAGATGCCGTTTTAATTGCTAGCAACCCCCTGTCTACTCAAGATGATGTAGCAGCTAGCTTAGTTGTAGATCATGGCATTCCTGTCTTTGCCATCAAAGGGGAAGACAACGCCACGTATAACAAACACGTCCAAATCGCCCTCGATCATCGCCCCAACATTATCATCGATGACGGCAGCGACGTAGTTGCAACTTTAATCCAAGAGCGGCAAAATCAAATCGCTGACTTAATCGGTACAACCGAAGAAACCACTACGGGTATCGTTCGCTTGCAAGCGATGTTAAAGGACGGCGTACTGACATTCCCAGCGGTGAATGTTAATGATGCCGATACTAAGCATTTCTTTGATAATCGTTACGGTACAGGTCAATCTACCCTAGATGGGATCGTTCGAGCTACCAATATTCTGCTCGCTGGCAAGACAGTAATTGTTGCTGGTTACGGTTGGTGCGGTAAGGGTACGGCACTACGGGCGCGTGGCATGGGTGCTAATGTCATCGTGACCGAAATCGACCCAATTAAAGCAATTGAAGCAGTAATGGATGGTTTCCGCGTCCTCCCAATGGCAGAGGCTGCACCTCAAGGAGATATCTTCATCACGGTTACAGGTAACAAGCACGTTATTCGTAGCGAACATTTCGACGTGATGAAAGACGGCGCGATCGTTTGTAACTCCGGTCACTTTGATATTGAAATTGACCTCAAGTCTTTAAAATCTAAAGCAGCAGAAGTCAAAAACGTTCGTCCGTTCACCGAACAATACAAACTCAATAGCGGCAAATCAGTTGTCGTCATCGGTGAAGGCAGACTTGTAAATTTGGCAGCAGCAGAAGGACACCCCAGCGCTGTCATGGATATGAGCTTTGCTAACCAAGCTATGGCTTGCGAGTATTTAGTGAAAAACAAAGGTAAACTCGCTCCTGGCTTGCACTCCATCCCAGTTGAAGTTGACAAAGAAATTGCTCGTCTGAAGCTGCAAGCAATGGGTATCAGCGTTGATACTCTCACACCAGAACAAGTTGAATACATCAATTCTTGGACTTCTGGAACATAATTGAGTTGAGATTCTCTTAGGGATCTAGATGTAGGGTGGGCAATGCCCACCCTATTGCATATTCAACGTTCTTGTCGAGGCATTTCAATGACTGAATGGATTGTAAATATCATGACTTCCCTTGGTTATTGGGGAATCGGGTTGTTGATGTTTTTAGAAAACCTTTTTCCCCCCATTCCTTCAGAACTGATCATGCCATTGGCGGGTTTTACCGCAGCACAAGGTAAGTTGAATATTGTAGGGGCGATCGCGGCTGGAGTTTTAGGAACTGTCATCGGAGCGTTACCTTGGTACTATGCAGGTAAATTCTTAGGTGAAGAACGATTAAGGGATTGGGCAGATAAATACGGGAAATGGATAACCATCACTGGTAAAGATATTGACAGGTCGAAACACTGGTTTGACAGACACGGAGTTAAAGCCGTACTTCTGTGTCGCATGGTTCCTGGGGTACGTACCTTAATTTCCCTTCCCGCTGGAATCGGCGATATGCATATAGTCCCGTTCCTGATCTACTCAACTGTGGGGACTGTATTATGGGTAGGATTGTTAACCACTGCTGGATACGCCTTGGGAGATAACTACCAACTCGTAGAGGAATACCTCGCACCTGTTTCTAAAATCGTACTCGCCACTTTAGTTATTGGTTTAGTCATTATAATTATCAAACGAAATCAGCGGCGATAAATTATGGTTCTTCCGGAACCGAGGTGAAAAGCGTATAATGAGATACTTTTATAAAGGTGACATTCCGATGGACTTTCATCTTGATACTCTACTTCAGCTTCCAAATGTAACAGTTGAAAGCTGCACACACCAGCCGAATGAAG
>NZ_JBOFLP010000128.1:0-9126 GCF_051657925.1 Chroococcidiopsis sp. | reverse complement strand
CAGAAAAACTAATGCCGACGACAGGCATTAGCAACACCGATATTTACCGTATGCTTTACTTCACTCTTTTTGGTGAGAGAATTCCGCGCGACAGAGAGACAAACACCCGTACAGCCAGATGAGCTAAGTCAAGAAATTTGGCTGTCATCGCTATGCTGCTCAAAGGTTTCAGCTTACTAGTCCTGGGAGTAGATCTTCAGCAAGAGTAGCGATGGCGCTACTCTTGTTGACTCAAGATCTTATTTTGACTTCTGAGCTAGTAATTCCAAAAATTCAACTTGTGTCGGTGATTCTTCTAATGCCACCTTCTCTGGTATCTGAGTCAGGATGCTACTCTTGACTCCTGACGTACAAACAGGACTTACATAACACACTCCTTGAGTGCAGAACGCTACTACACTACCGTTGAGCGCTTCAAAAACAATACTACTTCCTGATTCTCGCTTCGTGACAGACATCTTAGAAACCTTCTATATCAACAACAGGTATAGGAGTTGAGCCGAGATGCGTGTAATTTAGTGCCACTTTACGGGAAATGCCTACGGAGTAAGCATTTCATTTGTACTACATTTAATTTTGCTGATGTCTGCTAATTGACAGTCTTCGGATGTAATTTCACCGAAAAATGGGGTTTATAGTCGGGAACTGCGAGGTAGGGCATTGACCAGAAATGAAGTTGCTCGGTTGATTGATGTGTGTAAGCAAGACTCAAATCCTGTAATGGGAGCTAGGGATGCGGCGCTGATGGCAATCCTGCGCGGCAGCGGACTGCGGCGGGAGGAAGCGGTGAATTTGGAGTTGCGAGATTTGAATGTTACTGACAGCTCCTTAAGAGTACGACAAGGCAAGGGGAATAAGGACAGGACTGTATACTTGCCACCGCTCCTGCTGTCGCTAGTCGAAGATTGGATTTCGGTAAGAGGTAGAACTAGGGGGGCGCTGCTGTGTCATGTCAGGAAGGGCAGACAAGTCATCGTGCGAAGTCTCACGCCTCAATCAGTTTGGCTGGTGCTGAAGAATCGAGCGCATGAGGCTGGCGTTGATGATTTTTCGCCTCATGATTTCCGACGCACCTTTATTTCAGAACTGCTGGATGCTGGGATTGATATTGTCACGGTGCAGCAGTTGGCAGGTCATGCCTCTCCAGAGCAAACCAGCAAATATGACCGACGTAAAGAGGAGACTAAACGCCGCGCCGTCTCCGTGTTGGATCTGTTGTGTTTGTAAAAATTTATGACAGGTGTAGGGATCGCCTCAAGTATAGATACAAATTATACATTCGAGTACGCTTCATAGTCTCCATAATGCCAAGCTATACCCGCAGTGAAAGCAGAAAAGGTAGTTCTCATGCTCTCCAAGTCAGTCAGCCCTATTCCTGTCACCGTGATTACTGGCTATCTTGGAGCAGGTAAAACAACGCTGCTGAACTCTATTCTGACGCACGAACACGGCTTAAAGGTAGCTGTAATCGTCAACGAATTTGGGGAAGTTGGTATTGACAGTCAACTTGTCGTTAATGCTGACGAAGAAATTTTGTCCATGAATAACGGCTGTATCTGCTGTACCGTTCGCGGCGACCTGATCCGCATTATTAGTAACTTACTAGAAAAACGATCGCGGTACGAAGCTAATAATGAGCAGGTGTCCCGCCCATTCGCTTCTTTTGACCATATAGTTATTGAAACCACTGGATTAGCCGATCCTGCTCCGGTGATTCAATCCTTTTTCGTGGATGAGATGATGCGATCGCGCTGTTCCCTAGATGCCGTCGTTACCGTAGTCGATGCCAAGCATATTTGGCAACATTGGGACACTGAGGAAGCTCAGGAACAGATTGCCTTTGCCGATGTCATCCTGCTCAACAAAATCGATCTCGTCGCTTCCAGTCAACTAGAAGAACTAGAACAACGGATTCGGAGCATGACTCCCTTTGCCAAGATCTACCGTACCCAAAACTGCGAGACGGATATGAATACAGTGCTGGGAATTAAAGCCTTCGATCTCAAACAAGCACTCAGCATAGAACCCGAATTACTGAATGAAACCGCTCACGAACACGATGAGTCCGTTTATTCTGTTTCTATTGTCGAACCTGGAATCGTCAGCGGCGATCGCCTCAATCGCTGGTTGAATCAGTTAGTTCAGGTTGAGGGAGCCAACATTTTTCGCATCAAAGGCATTCTTGATGTCGATGCAGAAGATCGTCGGTTTGTGTTTCAAGGAATTCATATGCTTTTGGACGGTAGACCAGGTAAACCCTGGAGAGCGGGAGAAACCCGTAGAAATGAGTTGGTGTTTATTGGTCGCAATTTAGATGCAGAGCGGTTAAAATGCGAGTTTCGAGCTTGTTTGGTAGAAGTATAAACGATCGCTTCACATTATCAAGAAATGCACACAAGCAGTAATAATCGTAACCTCAACTACAAACTTGGACTGAAAGCTCTTGATAGGTTGCTAGAAAAATCTATACATAGCCTCATCCTCTAGGTAAATGAATATGAAAAAACTGGAGGCATACAGTGTTAGTATTGGCGTTTTAGGTGCGCTCGATACTTATCTGACGGCAACCTTGATTAAAGTCCCCGTATGGGTAACGTTCATTGCCTGGGCTTCCTTCTTCATCTTGGGGGGAAAATTGGCAGGATTGAAACAGAGTATTGTCTCTAACCTAACGGGAATTGCGATCGCCTCGTTGACCTTGCTGGTAATTGCTGCAATAGATGACAATCCGCTGGTTGTTGCTATTTGCGTTGGGATGGGTAGTGCTGCAATGGTACAAGCTTCAAAACTACCAATTTTATCTGCCATTCCCGCGATCGTCTGGGGATTTGCCTCAACCGTTGGGACGACAATCGCCACCGACAAACCGATTACTACCGTCGGCATTGACAATCCTGCTTTAGTAGCAGCAACGGCAATGGTGCTAGGTGGCATTTTTGGCTACCTGTCCGAACGTTGGGGGGATGGTCTGACTACGCAAACACCAGCAAGGGAGCGTTCTCGCGTTTAGCAAGCTGGCGATCGTTTATCCCCTTAGAGGAAATGGTATGAAGTTACAGCATTACTTGGGCGGATTGGAAGGACTCGATGCGATCGAGTTTGAAAAGCGTGTATTTGTCGAACCTTGGGAAACCAGAATTTTTGGCATTCACGTTGCCATGATGGGGTTGAGCCAGCATTTGAGCGAAGCCTTACCGCAGTATCCAATGGCGCAAGTGCCAACACAATTTAAAAGTATCTGGACGTGGGCAGATCTGCGAAAAGGTGCAGAAGCCATGAACCCGTTCGATTACTTCCGATTTCGCTACTACGAAAAATGGTTGGGTGGGATCTGTGGGTTTTTTATTCAACAGGGGTACGTTTCCCAAGAAGAACTAGATAAACGAACGGCAATCTATTTGGAGAAAGCTGATGCGCCAATGCCTGCCGTACAGGAGCCTACAATTGACGACCAAGTAATTGAATATCTTCGCAGCGGCGATCCGGCAATTCGAGATGTGGACTACGCGCCACAATTTAGCGTTGGTCAGACAGTCAAAGTAAAAGACGTACCCACGACAGACCACACCCGCTTGCCAGGATATTTGCGTCACCAGGTTGGTGTGGTAGATAAAGTTTACCCTGGTGCTTACGCTTATCTTTGCTCCACGGGAGCTGATGGGTTGGGCGCTCCCATGTACGTTTACCGAGTCCGTTTCAATCCACAAGAGATTTGGGCAGAGTCGGAAGCGAATTCTTGGGTATATGCCGACTTGTTTGAAGTCTACGTTGAAGCTGCCGGAAATGATTAGACGATTGGAGGAGTATTTGTAGTGAGCGAACGTTTTAATTACGAACCCGAACGGGAGACTTACAGTGCAGCAAGGGTGAAAGCGCTGGAGTCATTATTGATTGAGAAAGGTATTATTAGTAGCGATACACTTGACAAAGTTCTCGACTTTTTTGAAACAGATTTTGGACCGTTTAACGGGGCGAAATTAGTAGCTAAAGCTTGGGTCGATCCAGAATTTAAAACCCGCCTGCTAGCAGATACTCCAGGGGCGATCGCCGAATTGGATTTTCCCCGTGGGATGACAGGAGCCGAGGGCGAATACATGGAGTTGGTAGAAAATACGCCAACGGTTCACAACCTGATTGTATGTACGCTCTGTTCTTGTTACCCGTGGTCCATGTTGGGACTGCCTCCCTACTGGTATAAAGACCCAACCTTTCGAGCCAGGGCGGTGAGGGAACCCCGTAAAGTTTTACAGGAATTTGGCTTAGAATTGGACGAATCGGTAGAAATTCGCGTTTGGGATAGTAGCGCCCAGATTCGTTGGTTTGTGCTACCGGAACGTCCAGCGGGAACGGAGAATCTGAGCGAGTCAGAACTAGCCACACTTATTACTCCAGAAGCCATGATGGGTGTGGCAAAGGTAGAAGCCCCTGCATCTTAATTAATTTTTTGGTAGAAAGCGATTATGCAGACTAAGTTTGAACACTTTGCCGTTACTAGCATGATGGGTAGCGAAACGTCCCCGCCTCGCAGTAATGGTTCGTTGAAATTTGACCGCGCTTGGGAAGAAAGAGCATTTGGCATCGCGATCGCCTTATCCAAAAAAGGATATTACGAGTGGGAAGAGTTTCGTCAAGAATTAATTGCGGCGATCGCCTCTTGGGAAGCTACCCATTGCACAGACGATCCCAGTTGGGACTATTATCAACGCTGGTTTGCGGCACTCGAACGCATGGCAATTGAGTCCGACCTCATTAGTAATGAAGAACTAGAAGCCCGAACAGTTGAAATATTGCAACAAGAAAATAGTAGTACTGGCAGCTAGTCAGGCAGAGCGACACGATCGCGAACGCTCTGGTACGACCCTGCCAGGAGGAAACCAAGCGCCGTCTCTGTATTAGAGACAGGGCTTATCCGTGCTTCGATCGCCCCGACAGCTAGGAATTCTTTAGGACTTCAAAATCCAATTTCTCTTGAGCGCGTCGATATTCCTGATATTGCTTATCCTTAAGGAGCCAGTACTTATCCACAGTCTTTTTCGCGATCGCTGCCCCTTCATACTCATCGCCTCCTTGCAAAATCAACCGCTCCCTTACCCGTTTACGCAAATCTGAGACAACTTTACCGTTGACTTTCCGAGTTTGCGACCAGTCCAACATAGGCGCGGGATAATGGCTTTCACCCTGATAAACTCCAGAGAGAATTTCGGGTAAGCTGTATCCTTGCAATTCTGGAACCCAGTGGTAGATGAATCTTAAGTCAGAATCTTTGTCTTCTATATTCTTATTCGGGTTGTAAATGCGGAAGGTATCGGACAGCGGGTTAGTCACCCCTGCCTGCATCTGCCACTGCCAGTTATCAATTGCCAAGTCACCATCAACCAGGTAGTTCATGTAGTGTCGCGCCCCGTGATGCCAGGAAACACCACAGTTAATAGTCAAGAAAGTGGCGCACATCGCCCTCATCCTGAAATTCATCCAGCCCATACTCTTGAGCTGTCGCATCGAAGCATCTACCAGCAGGAAGCCCGTTTGCCCCTCCTGCCATGCTTCAAATAATTCTTGTTTTTGGGGTGTTAGTGCATCCAGCGAATACCACTCGTCAAATTCAGGGTATCGGTTAGTGTGAGCGATTTCTGGATGGTGGTAGAGTCGTTGCGTAAAACTATCGCGCCACCGTAGGCGATAACTTCGTTAAGCTTCGCTAACGCGAAAGGCTTTGAGGGAGAATTCAGCTTTGGGCTGATTGGCTAATTCTGCTGCTCTAGCTTTGGTGCTTTGATAGACTTGTCGAGTTGATATCGTACCGAAAGCTATATGGGGCGAGAGATGAGACGTAGCGCCCTTTTGTGCCAGCCAGGGACGCGATAGCTTCCAGTGGTAGCCTTGATATCTGTTTTGGAGAAATGAGTCCAGTGTTGCGTTAGCGGAGCTTAACGAAGTTATCGCGTTTGTCTCTCCTCCATTGAAATATTTGCTATCTTCTTGCCAAAACTGACTGTACTTCTGCTTCAATTTCTCAAATGTCAACTGTGGCAAATTGAGAGACAGCTGTGGCGTGTTGATGTGGGTAGGAGCTGGATGTAAAGGTTGTCTCTGATAGGTGTAGTATTCTTCATACCAAGAGTCGCGACGATCTGACTCTTGCAGGAAACTACTCAAACCTAGATGATAGTCGAGATTTAGTTGACGGTAAAAGTCAAGGATAGTGCGTTAGCGAAGCTTAACGAAGTTATCGCGTTCGATCCCATACTCCACCTGTACGTCTCTGTTAAAGAAAAGCCTGGGTCGAATCCCTTGCTGTAGCAGTTCTCTGGTGAGCCTTTGGAGAATATATACACTATTTCCCTCAAACAGATACAGCTGACTATCTCGCTGCTTGAGATTCCGATCTAGATTTTCCAGCGACTCAAATAAAAACCTGACCCTTGCCTTACCTACATCCGGCTGTTGGTAAAACCAGGGATCGATGATAAAACAAGGTAAAACTTCGGCTTTGTCAGCTGCTGCTAGAGTGACGATTTCGTTGTCATTAAGTCGCAGGTCGCGGCGAAACCAAAGTACATGCATTGTTAGTTGCCCTATCTACCAAAGTCACTTGGATAACTCAGAATCCAGCTTATCGAGCAAATCAAGACCAGCCTTTAGATTTCCCCCAACTACCATCGCTCGAAATCGAGTTTCCGCATCAAACTCAGCCAAAGCAATAGTTGACAGCTCCTCAATTAGCTTGTTAACGCTGATGTTTCTTCGTTTTGCCAATTCTTTTAATCTTTCATGCTTGTCATCAGGTAAGCGAATTGTTAAAGTAGCCACTATGTTCCTCCTAACTTCAGATTAATAATTTCACTGGGTTTTTTAATTAAGACTTCAGGAAAAATCAATTGGGTTTGCTTAAAGTCTTTAGTATTGTTAGTAGCAATAATTTTAGCGTTGCCAGCCACAGCCAGTTCGATTAAATGATTATCAGCTTCGTCTCTTAGATTGGGTCGCCATAAGTAGTAAATGCGCGTCCACTCGCAAACACTCATAAAGGCAGCCAGAAGAGTTTGTATTTCTTCTGCTGATAGAGGACACGAGCGCAAGATTTCATCTCTACCAATAACTTGTTCGTATTCGCAGAACAAAGCATTTCCCATCAACGGTTGATATTTCCCTTGCAAACATTGTTTGAGAAGTTCTCGGCTTGCACCTTGAGAGCTAATTAAAGCACTGATAAATACGCTTGTGTCGATTACAATCCTGACTGTCATTTTACTATGATAGCATATGTGCTGCCACACTAGCTTTGAGTAGGATTAATTAATATATACGTACTATAAAATAGCTTGAGAAAGATTAGCGGTTTGATGGATCGAAATTTCGGTGATACTGATGTCCACTCTACCTGAATCCTCTCCTGTTACTACAACTCCCCAGCATGAATACCTTACGGGAGTGGTGGAACGGCTGACATTCCACTCAGAAGAATCTGGATAGACTGTAGCGCGGCTCAAGACAGCACAATCTCGTGACCTAATTACGATTGTCGGTGGCTTTGCCAACATCCAGGCGGGACAAACACTACAGCTAACTGGAGCGTGGCGGGATCATCCCCAGTACGGCGCACAGTTTCAAGTGACTTACTATAAGGAGACGAAGCCTGCCACGCTCACGGGCATAGAGAAATACTTAGGAAGTGGGTTAATAAAAGGAGTTGGACCAGTTACGGCAAAGCGCATTGTCGCTCACTTTGGTTTGCAAACACTCGATATTATTGAAACTCAAATAGAACGCTTGGTTGAAGTGCCTGGGATCGCAAAAAAGCGCATCAAAATGATTCAAAGCGCCTGGGAAACCCAAAAGGCGATTAAGGAAGTCATGCTTTTCCTTCAGAGTCACGGAGTTTCAACCACCTATGCCGTGAAGATTTATAAACAGTACAATGATGCAGCGATCGCAAAAGTCACCAATAATCCTTACCAACTGGCAACAGATATATATGGTATTGGCTTTATCACAGCCGATGCGATCGCTCGTAACTTGGGCATTGCTCCCGACTCCGAGTATAGGTATCGGGCGGGGATCGTTCACGTTTTGGGAGAAGCGGCGGAAGACGGACATTGTTTCTTGCCCCAAACAGAATTAATCGAGCAGGTAGTCAAGCGGTTGAGTATTAAAGATCACCAGCCGAACCCGCAGGCGATCTCCCAATTATTAATGCAAATGGGGATGGAAGAACAGTTAATAATGCAGGGGCATCGAGAGCATCAATTCGTCTACTATCAGCCATCGTTCTATTACAGCGAACAGAATTTAGCCGCGCAGCTTCACCATTTGCGATCGCAAATGGTGACAGTTGACTTACCCCGCGTGAGGAATTGGATCGAGCGATTCACCCAAGCTAAGGGGATTGAGCTTTCACCGCAACAGCAACAAGCAGTGGAGATGGCGGCGAGTCAACGTGTGACGATCCTTACGGGTGGTCCAGGTACGGGAAAGACCTTTTGCACTCGTACCATCGTCGCACTATGGAAAGCAATGGGCAAATCTATTGTCCTAGCATCCCCTACTGGTAGAGCTGCTCAACGGTTGAGTGAAGTGGCGGGAATGGAAGCCAAAACGATACACCGCTTGCTAGAGTTCGATCCCAAGACGATGAAGTTTAAGCGGGATGCGGATAATCCAATCGAAGCACGGGCGATTGTCGTAGACGAAGCCTCAATGCTCGATCTGTTTTTAGCCCATTCATTGCTCAAAGCGATCCCGCTTGACGCTCAACTATTGTTGGTGGGTGACATCGACCAACTTCCATCAGTCGGACCAGGCAACGTGCTAAGGGATTTGATCGCATCATTGCAAATCCCAGTCGTGCGGCTGACGCAAGTATTTCGACAAGCGGCAGCAAGTTACATTGTCAGCAACGCTCACCGGATCAACTCCGGTCAGTATCCGCTGTTAGAATCAGTTTCTCTCACTCCCAGCTCTGATTGTCTGTGGTTGGGTGCGCCAGACAATACTTCTCGGTTAAGATTTAAGCGGTGTCAGAAATAGAAAAGACAAGCTGTTGACATTGTGTTCCTTGATTGAGATGTGCTCGTTTCTTGGCAGGAAATTTTGACCTCGGTTTTTTGATGACACGAGGATTGACTC
>NZ_JBOFLP010000127.1:0-20947 GCF_051657925.1 Chroococcidiopsis sp. | reverse complement strand
CTCAACCGCTCGACATAGAAGTTCTTGAGTTCTCGGCTCAAGGAATTCGCAGCAGGTGGCGGGGAACGAGGAAACCCAATGAGACATGGAAGCACATCGATTTTGTCGCGCCAAACTTAGTTTTGAATACTGCTAATATTGAAAAGCGAGGTTGGTCTTTTGGATTGGCTTTGTATTCAATTCCTTTAGGCAAGGGGCGATGTCGTCTTCTAGCTAGAGGTTATCGTAATTTTCTGAAATTAGGGGTCTACCTCAGACCTCGCTGGCTCGACCATTGTAATACAAACAAAATATTAGAGCAGGATTTACCCCTGATTGTGGGACAACAGGTAGAGATTGAGCGGTTGGGAGAAAGCCTGAAAGAACTATACTTGCCGCTCAAGACATCCGACACGTTGGTGATGGAGTATCGCAAGTGGCTGGATGAATTTGGGTCATCAATGCCATATTATCAAGGCTATTTCACCTCGAAAAATCCTAGCAATGGCGATCGCACTTGCCAGCCGATGCTGCTAAACCGATTCTCACGACATACACAAATCTGTAGTTCCTGTAATCGAGCCTATCAGGTAACAAACCAGCTCAAACAAATCTTTGTGGGGGTAGCGATCGCGCTGGCAGCATTAGCCGTAGTTACAGACAAGTTTGAAAGTAAGAGTGTGGCAGTGTCAGCAAGTCTTGCGGCAGTAGTTTTAGTAGCAGTGCTGTCGAAAGTCAAAACTAAGTTTGAACGTTCCTACACGCGCAACTAATATTGCTCCCGTGTAGATAGCAAGATTCAAAATTCAGGATACCCGCAACCGTTCAACATCCCTGATGGGCGGCGCACCAAACATACGGGCATATTCGCGGCTGAACTGCGAAGTGCTTTCATACCCAACTTGGTAGGCAGCCCAAGTTGCATCGGCATTCTCGGCAAGCATCATCTGACGCGCTGTTAATAGTCTCAATTGTTTTTGATATTGCAGCGGACTCATCGCGGTGACTGCCTTGAAATGGCGGTGGAATGACGAAGGAGACATATTTGCTTGCTCTGCTAGCTCTTCAACCCGGAGCGGCTGTGTAAAATCAGCTTTGATCCGTTTGATGACTTCAGCGATGCGCTGCATATTGCTGCCAGAAGTGGCAATTTGACGAATCGCTTCGCTTTGTTCCCCCACGAGCAGACGGTAATAGATTTCGCGGACGATTATTGGTGCGAGGAACGGGATATCTTGTGGTGTATCTAAAAGCTTTGTCAGTCGTGTGGCGCAATCAATCAAGGGCGGATCGGCATCGCTGATGAACCAGCCTCTAACTAGATTTTCTTTGCGATCGATGCCTGGATTTGTTTGAGTAATGATGTCACAGAGTTCGGCTGGGTCTAACTTGAGCTTGAATCCTAGATAAGGTCGATCGGGTGTCGCCTTTACCGCAGATCCACTCATCGGCAAATCCACAGAAATCATTAGATACTGAGCGACACCGTACCGATAGGTTTCCTCATTCAGCAAGACTTCTTTTTTCCCCTGCACCACAAGGGCAAAAATCGGTTCGCTAACTCTCGCCATTGCTATAGAAGCACTCGATTGTTTCATGAATTCCAGGGGAGCGATCGCGGTTGCATGAGCGCCGTCTCCCTTGCTGTCAGTGTGCTGAGCGACCAGTGCCGCCAGTTCTGCACATTGAGCGATCGCTACCTCTTGGCTTGGTGTCTCAATCGTCATGCTGAATTCCTGACTCATTTAGCCCTTCTCACGCACTCATTATAGAAAATATTTCTGACTGACTCATACCTTACTTGAGAGGATTAGGCAATCATCTGCAAGGTTTGTGTATTCATGTGAAAGTTTATTGATTCTACGATGAACTCATGCCACAGGCTAAGACTGAAAGGATAAGGAGTACATATGAAAACAGGATCGATTGCGGGTACGTCATGCGGGTTCGCTCGCCTATGGTATGAACGGACGCGAGACATTGCTGCCGATTCAACACTTTGCCAAGGCACTAGCCAATTGTCTGTCGAATCGTTGACCCAAGTGTTAGTTATTCATCTTTTGCAACACTATTCCAAGTCTGCACGAATCGTTACGTCTCAGAACAAAAGCTTAACTCACGTCCAATTACAGCAAGCGATCGATTATATTCACGCTCATCTTGACCGAGAGTTGTCACTGGCTGAAATTGCCCAACTCATCAATATTAGCCCCCCTTATTTTGCCAATTTGTTCAAACGCGCTATGGGGATTTCGCCGCATCAGTACGTGATACAACAGCGAGTGGAACGGGCAAAATTGATGCTATCGAAAACCGATTTGGCGATCGCGGACATTGCCTTACAAGTCGGGTTCTCCAGTCAAAGCCATTTGACACAACAGTTTAAGCGATTCACTGGCATGACACCCAAGCAGGTGCGCTAATACCATAAGAATCTGATAAATCGTAGTAGGAATTTGAAAGAAGTCAAGCATTAGAACTTTGTACACTTCGAGTAGATGAAGTTAGAGGCATTCGATCGGTCTTTATTCAGCTTCAACTACCACTAAAAGGTCTTGAATATGCTTTCCAGATTAATGATGGCTGTTGCAACCACAGTGTTAGTAATTGCTACCTCTTGTATTTTTCCAGGGATTGCGCTAGACAAAAGTGCGAAAACTCAAGTACCAGGTGTCTATCCATTCAAGCTAGGCGATTTCACAATTACGGCGCTCAGCGATGGCACATTACCCCAGGATCTGCATACAGTTTTGAGCAATACGAACCCAGCCCAAACCGATCGCCTTCTCCAGAAAAGCTTTCTCACAAATCCTGTTGAAGCATCCATTAATGCTTTCTTAATCGATACCGGAGATAGACAGGTGCTAGTGGATACGGGAGCAGGAAGCTTCTTTGGTCCGAAGTTAGGCGGCAAGCTTCAGGCATCGCTAAAGACAGCAGGGTATACTCCTAGCGAAATCGATGCTATCCTTCTGACCCATATCCATAGCGATCATAGTGGCGGTTTAGTCGATGCGGGTCAGCTAGTGTTTCCCACTGCTACGATTTATGTCAGCAAACCCGAAGTCGATTTCTGGTTCGATCGTGCCAATGCAAAGCGATCGAACGTCGATGAAAAATATTTTGACGAAGCCGCTAAAACCGTCAAACCTTATTTGAATGCAGGAAAGCTGAAATCGTTTTCTGGCGAGACAACCATTTTACCAGGAATCACCACACATCCCACACCAGGACACACTCCTGGACATAGCAGCTATGTGGCGACCAGCAAGGGCGAGAGCATCGAGTTTTGGGGCGATATCGTTCACTTTGCCTCGGTGCAATTGCCAAAGCCAGAAATTACGGTTGCTTATGATGTCGATCGAGATGCTGCTGCTGCACAACGCAAAAAACAGTTTGCGAGAGTGGAAGCATCACGACTCTTAGTTGCAGGCGCACATTTGCCCTTCCCAGGAGTCGGGCATCTTCGTATGGCAGATGAAGGTTACGCTTGGGTGCCTGTGGATTACCGATGGCGCGAATCTTGATTCCGAGAGATTGAGAGCAGAACTGCTACCAGCCACATTTACTAGTTGTGAAAAAACTCTGTGATTCACCAGTTGAGTAGGTTTTACACGCTAATTTAGAAGAAGTCTTGAGTCAAACCAATCAGTTGAATTCTGAATGCAAAGCTGATGAGAAGCACCCCAATCCACTCAGTCAAACCTGACGAATGGTTAAATAAATCCTTGGTATTATCTAGCCAACAGATGGACTGGAATGGAATCTTGGTGCAACAGTTTCAAAGCTTTCCAACATCAACTGAAGTCGAGATTCCTGCCCTATCAAATCACTGGCTCAACTTACCGCTAGGACAACCCGTTCGGTTGACTCAGAAGCGTGACGATCGCTTGCATGACTCTATTGTTCAAAAGGGTGACTGCATTTTTGTCCCAGCAGGACAACCGAGCTACTGGCACTGTTGGGAAAGTGTTACCTACAAGTCAATGCTGCACATTCACTTGAAGCCGGAGTTAGTCGCGCAAGTTGCTGAAACATCGGATCTCAATGGCGATCGAATCGACCTAGTGAACTGTTTTTCTAAGCCCGATTTGCAGCTTCAGCAGATTGCCATGCTGCTTTTAGCTGAATTGAAGTCAGACAGTATCATGGGACGGCTTTATGTTGAATCTTTAACTCAAGCACTAATCATTCATCTGCTGCGACATTATTCTGCGATTACACAAACCATTACACCAAAGCAAGAGAGTTTAACTCGCACTCAGTTGCGAAAAGCGATCGATTATATTCACGCACACCTTGACCGAGATTTGTCACTGGCTGAAATTGCAGGCGTTGTTAATATCAGCCCAACTTACTTCGCGAGTCTATTCAAACACGCCACAGATATTTCTCCGCATCAGTACGTGATTGGGCAACGGGTGGAACGGGCAAAATTGATGTTGTCGAAAACAGATTTGGCGATCGCCGACATAGCCTTACAAGTGGGTTTCTCCAGTCAAAGCCATTTGACACAACAGTTTAAGCGATTCACTGGCATGACACCAAAGCAGGTGCGCTAATACCATAAGAATCTGACAAAGCATTGTAAGAATCTGAAAGCAGTCAAGCATTGGAACTTAATACACTCGATCTATATACGATCGGCAGAATCCAATGCAGACAGCACCGGAAATAGAACCATGTACAACTCAAGCGTCGTCCACAACGAGGCGACAAGTTTTGCTTGAGGCAGACAAACGCTTTCAGATCGATCGCGTGTCATAGCCCCATGAATTGGAAGAAGTTTTTGCAACGAAACTAATAATTAAACAGAATTATGGAACAAGTTCGATCGGCATCGCCAAAGGCATACAAGCGCACCGCTGCGCTCGACTCGACCATGTTTTACATGGGAAACGTTATGTCCTTCCTGGCTAGAGGTGAGGATACTGGGGGTCGCTTTGCCCTGATGGAGGCTCAGGCGAAACCTGGCAATGAACCACCCCCTCATCTTCATGAATGGGAGCATGAGACGTTTTACGTGCTGGAGGGCGCGATGGAGGTCTACTGCGAAGATAAGGTCTTGATGGCGCATCCAGGGGAAGTGGTCTTCATCCCGCAAGGCAAGCCGCACGCTTTTTATATTCGCTCCCCGCACATCCGAATATTAATCTTGGTTCAAGCAGTGGGCGATCGCGCAGTTGGGCTGGATCGCTACTTCACCCAAATGGCTGAACCTGCAACTAGTATGAATCTTCCCACTGAAGCGGTCACATATCTTATGGACGATCCCAGTCATGCTATCCACCTGGGTGAGGCAAACGGTATTCGTTTTCTGTCGCCGGAAGAAACCGCCAAGGAACTGCCACACTACCCAGGATTTGGGGCTAATCTGGAGAAAATCGGACAATAGAGCAGCGATCGCTCAATTATGCAGATTTAGCCGATACCGCGATCGTTGTTGCGAACGAGCCGAATTAAGCTTGCAGATGCGACACCCCGAAAATCCGATCGGTGTAAGACTCTGAAAGATGAAGAAAACATATATAGGAAGCTGCCACTGTGGTGCAGTACGGTTCGAGGCTGACATCGATCTCAGTGCTGGGACAAACAAATGCAATTGCTCTATCTGCACTAAAACAAGGAACTGGAACGCGATCGTCAAACCTGATGCGTTTCGGCTACTTACAGGAGAAAACGCCCTGAGCGACTACCAATTCGGTAGAAAGAATATGCACCATTTGTTTTGTCAGTATTGCGGAGTGCGATCGTTCGCACGAGGATATGCTGAGGCGATCGGTGGCGATTATGTCGGAATTCAACTAGCTGCGTTAGACAACGTGGAACTGCAAGAGTTGATTGCAGCACCGATTCGCTACGCAGATGGACAAAACGATCTCTGGGAAGTTGCACCAGATGAAATCAGACACCTTTAGCAGTCAAACGAATTTGCAACACAGGCTGCTTTTAGTTTTCTTTTCTGCTTCTGTGCAAGCTCTTGTCCCATACTGAGGATTCAGGTATAAAACTTATGACTACCCCAACAGCTTTAGCAATTCTTTCTGGTATCTTTTGGACAATTACATATTTATTGATTATTCGACGCTCTATTCAAGATAAAAGCGTTGGAATGCCTCTAGTAGCACTTTGCATGAACATTTCTTGGGAATTTATCTTTTCCTTTGTATTTCCCAGTCGTAAACCGCAGCTTTATATCAACTATGTCTGGTTTTTCTTAGATCTAGTCATTGTTATACAGTATCTTAAGTTTAACAAGTTTGAATTTAGTAAACATTTTCCGCAAAACTTTTTTCACCCTACTTTCTTCTCAGTGCTTGCCGTTAGCTTTTTCAATATGCTATTTATTACCTACGAATTTGGCAGAGATCGGGGCGCGATTTACACTGCTTTTCAAATTAATTTAATTATGTCAATGCTATTTATTTCTATGCTTTTATCTCGTGGTGATGTCAGGGGACAATCTATGTACATTGCGATCGCAAAAACGATAGGTACTGCATGTGCTTCTCTTTCATTGTATTTGTCTGGATCGTCATCAATGCTCTTAATTTTTCTCTATCTAAGTATCTTTCTGTTTGATTTAGTGTATTCAGTTCTGTTTTACATCAAAATCAAGGAACAAAAGATTAACCCTTGGAAAAGAGCATAATACTGCTCTTTTCATATGATACCTTCTTTAGGAAATTCAACGACGATCGCATTACTGCCGACTCAAATAATCACATCAACTAAAACAAGCAGGAGAAACACAATGATACTTCAGAATAAAGTAGCTTTAGTGACTGGAGGCACGTCGGGAATCGGTAGGGCTACCGCGATCGCTTTTGGTGCTGCTGGCGCAAAAGTTGTCTTCTCGGACATACGCGATGTAGAAGCTGAAGAAACTGCGGCTCTGATTCGCGATACTGGAGCGGAGTGCTTGTTTGTGCGATCGGATGTATCTAGAGAAGCGGATGTGCAAGCCTTGGTGCAGAAAGCGATAACTTCGTTAAGCTTCGCTAACGCCACCTACGGCAGACTCGATTGTGCATTTAACAATGCTGGGATCGATCGTGTTGTTAAACCGCTGCACGAACAATCGATAGAGGATTTTGACAAGATCCTGTCAATCAATGCGCGAGGAGTATTTCTATGTATGAAATATGAAATTCAGCAAATGCTGACTCAGGGATCGGGCGCGATCGTGAACAATTCGTCAACGAATGGTCTCGGTGCGCTTCCAGGGATATCTCCCTACGTTGCCAGCAAACATGCGGTGATGGGGCTGACGCGATCGGCTGCCCTCGATTATGCCAAACAGGGCATTCGGATTAATGCCGTCAATCCTGGTCCGATTGCGACTGACTTAATGGCTCGTAGCGCTGAGCAGATGGGCATAACGTTCGACGATCTCGGGTCTATGGTTCCGATGGGTCGCATCGGTCGGGTAGCAGAAATTGCTCAAGCGGTCGTCTTTCTCTGCTCCGATGCTGCCAGCTACATCACGGGACAACCTTTGGTTATCGATGGTGGATATACAGTAAGTTGATTTCACCGCGCGATCGAAGAGTCCCCACACTGCAAAATAAGTTCGCTCCATAACCGTAAAATAACTAGAAGATATAGTCTCATGACTACTAACAAAAATATCCAAAAAGTTGTGCTGATTACAGGCGCGAGCAGCGGCATTGGTGAAGCCACTGCTAGGTTACTCGCTTGCAAGGGTTTACGGGTTGTGTTGGGGGCACGACGCACCGATCGACTTGAAGCGATCGCATCCGAAATCCGCGACAAAGGTGGCGTAGCAGAATATCGCACCCTTGACGTGACTAACCTCGAACAGATGCAAGCCTTTGTGGAGTTTGCCAAAAATAAGTTCGATCGCATTGATGTGATGGTAAACAATGCAGGTGTGATGCCGCTCTCTAAGCTAGAGGTGTTGAAGATCGATGAGTGGAACCGCACGATCGATGTGAACATTCGTGGCGTACTCCACGGCATCGCTGCTGCCCTACCCATCTTCAAGCAGCAACAATCTGGACAGTTTGTGAATCTATCCTCGATCGGCGGACACGCCGTTTTTCCCACTGCTGCGGTTTATTGTGCGACCAAGTTTGCAGTCTGGGCAATTTCGGAGGGACTACGGCAGGAATCGACGGATATTCGAGTCACGACGATCTCGCCTGGAACTACCCAATCTGAACTTGCTAGCACTACCACCGATGCCCAAGCGGCGCAGTGGTTGGAGGCATTCCGCGAGTTGGTCATCCCAGCAGACGCGATCGCTCGTGCCATTGCCTTTGCGATCGAGCAGCCAGAAGATGTGGATGTCAACGAGATTGTCGTTCGACCGAGCGGACACAGCTAACATCAGCCGAAGTTAAGGTACTAAAATAGGTGCGAGTATTAGTAACTGAGAAGGCAAAATGAGTATTATCCCAGAGGAAATTCACCTCAATATTGGTGCGATTATCTTTCCAGGTCTAGATCAGACCGACTTTACCGCTCCATTTGAAGTCCTCTCGCGGCTCCCGAATTCTACTTTCCACGTTCTTTGGAAAGAGAAGATACCCGTGAAGGATGTCAAAGGATTGATTTTGACACCAGAGAAAACGCTCTTCCAGTCACCGCCGCTCGACCTTCTGCTCGTACCTGGTGGCTATGGACAGGAGGCATTGATGGAGGACGAGACTGTTCTTGCCTTCATTCGGGAGCAAGCAGTCAAAGCAAAATACGTGTTTTCAGTCTGCACTGGAGCTTTGATTTGCGGAGCAGCGGGTTTACTCAAAGGGGTACGGGCGACAACGCATTGGTCAGCTTTTCATCTCCTAGGGTATTTTGATGCAATTGGGATTGATGAACGGGTGGTAATTGATGGCTCTTTTGTGAGTGCAGCAGGTGTCACTGCCGGAATTGACGGCGCTCTGCGAGTGGCTGCACTCTTGCGCGGCGATCGCGTGGCTCAAGAAATTCAACTGCAAATTCAATACGCGCCTGAACCACCGTTTAATAGTGGTACGCCAGCCAGCGCACCGCCTGAGATTTTAGCAGCAGCTCGATCGACCAGTCGAGAGATTACAGAAACTCGATTGACGACTGCAAAACGCATTGCTGCAAAGTTAGGAGTCGTGACTGTTGCTTAGTTATCAACTCTTAGCAACACAACCTCTGACTCAACGCTTTAATCACCTAACTCGAATTACACCGAAACAGGTTCTCGCTTCACCATAAGAATCTGATAAATCGTTGTAAGAATCTGAAAGAAATTGAGTGTTGGAACTCATTACACTTAAGTTAAATTAGACAATTAGTATCAGTTATTAGTAACAGGAATCTCCTTATCTTTGAAATAAAATTATGGTTCAAGCAAACAGAATTGCCATAAAAAACTTACGGAATTTAGATCTAAAGAACTTTTTGGAGCAACGATGACTCGATTGCTATCTCGCGAACAGCCGTAACCATTACCAGATAAAAGAGTTTTTACGGTTGACAATGCCAAAGATTGACCGATCGCAGGTTGTTCCACTGGGTTTGGGCGATCGCTCGCCGAAGCCGTTCTCAAACATGACGATCGCGCGTTAGCGTTCGTCGAGGAAGCAGTACATCTACTGAAGAAGGCAAATCCGCTCCACACAATTGCTAAAACAGTTCATTATCGACTGACTGTTGCTGGAGAAATTGTAGTAAACCTCATTAACGATAAAAACATGAAAAGTAACTCTGTTAGATCTCAAGCTTTTCTTCATTTGGTAAATAATTTTCAAGCTCAAAAAGTTCAGCGTTTGCGTTTGCTAAGTCGTTCGACGATCGCAATTGGGATTCACCACTCGAACTCATCAGATTTCGAGCAAGAACGCTCTAGATACAAAAGAATTTGTAGCTCCATACAACAACAATGCGTCCAGTAGTGATGTCAATTTTTGAGCTATTACTACGTTTTGTACCGCTGATTTTTGCCAAACAATTGTTAAATTTATTAGTGAGAAATCATGACTCAATATGACTATATTATTGTAGGTGCAGGCTCAGCAGGCTGCGTAGTCGCTAACCGTCTCACCGAAGACCTCGAAACAACCGTGTTGTTGCTGGAAGCAGGCGATCGCGATACAAAACCAGAGATTCAAATCCCATCTGAGTGCGTCAATCTACTAGGCTCAGAGGTGGACTGGGGCTATTTTTCTGAACCAGAACCATATCTGAATAACCGTAAAATGTTTTGTTCCCGTGGCAAAGTCTTAGGGGGTAGCAGTTCGATTAATTTCATGAGTTACATTCGAGGCAATCCTCACGATTACGATCGCTGGCAGAAATTAGGCAATCCTGGTTGGAGTTACCAGGATGTCTTACCCTATTTCAAGAAATCCGAGCATCAACAACGCGGTGCTGATGCATACCACGGTGTGGGTGGAGAGTTAAGCGTGACCGATCTGATTGCGCCTGCGGCAATTTCTCAGCGATTTATAGACGCAGCAATGGCATTAGGCTATGACTACAACCCTGATTTCAACGCCAAGCAGCAAGAAGGAGCGGGAGCGTATCAATTTACGATCAAGGATGGTAAACGACACAGTGCTGCTGCTGACTTTCTTACACCCATTCTCCAGCGCCCCAATTTAACTGTAATAACTGGAGCGTTGGTAACTCGATTGTTGTTTGAGAGAACCCGTACCGTTGGCGTGGAATATCTACATGAAGGTACGCTACACCAAGTCAGGGTCAACTCTGAAGTAATTTTAAGTGCGGGCGCGTTCGATTCGCCCAAGCTGCTGATGCTTTCCGGCATTGGGGATGCAGCCCACTTACAAGCGTTGGGAATTTCCGTTGTCGTCGATCTGCCAGGTGTCGGTCAAAACCTGCAAGACCACATTCTCGCTCTTGTGTCATACCAGGCGACTCAGGATTTACACTTTGCCAGTACTAGTAGTCTCGGAGAAGTTGGATTATTTTTGCATAGCGGGAACAATTGGGAGGTTGCACCCGATTTACAGTTTTTCTTCGGTCCCACTCCCATCCAGTTTTTACCACCTGGTTATACTCCCTCTGAATTCGGATTCACAGGTGTAGTCACTTTGACTCATCCTCAAAACATTGATAGTGTCAGTTTGCGTTCGTCCGATCCAAAAGACGCACCGATGTTTCGGATGAACTATCTGCAAAGTGAAACCGATGTGCAAAAGTTAGTAACTGCGATTAAAATCATGCGCCAATTGTTCCACTCCAGTGCCTTTGATGAGTTTCGGGGTGAAGAAATTGCTCCTGGTGCTGACGTGACTAGTGATGAAGCACTCGTTGTTTACATTCGAGACACTGCCAGCACAATGTGGCATCCGGTCGGCACTTGCAAAATGGGTATTGACCCAATGGCAGTTGTAGACCCCGAACTACGAGTACATGGGGTTGAGGGATTGCGTGTTGTCGATGCCTCCATCATGCCCACGATTACTACGGGGAATACAAATGCACCCACTATCATGATTGGCGAGAAGGCAGCCGATTTAATTAAAGCAAATCGTACTCAACAAACCCTTATGACTAAGTACAACGTCAAAAATCCAGCCCACTTAGTCTATCTAGGAATTGGCGATTGAGCAAAGCCCACGCTTCGCGAACGCGACTGGTAAGGCTTCATTCGCCCAATATTGCCTGACTTCAAAAAATCCGAACACCCACACTGTGCTGTACTAAAACATACCACGGTGTGGGTGGATCGAAACCTGCAAGATCGCATTGGCGTTTCTGCGGCATACAAGGCAAGATTGAAATACCGATTAATTTCCCTGTTGAAGAAAGTCCAGCAGCACTGGATTGACTCGATCGGCATGAGTCCAGTTGATGGCGTGCGGTCCGCCAGGAATTACCACAAGTCGGCTGTTTTCAATCAGCTTTGGTAGTCTCTCTGCGGTTGACTGTAATGGCAAGATGCGATCGGCATCACCATGAATAATTAGAGTTGGCACGTCAATACGCGGCAGATCGTTACGGAAGTCAGTCAGCCACGATGGTACACAGTCGAGAGTCCCCTTGGCAGAAGCCCCTGCTGCCACATTCCAACTCATTTGGATCGCCTCATTACTGATGCGATCGCCCAGCAGCACATCCACGTTGAAAAAGTCTTTGAAAAATGCCGAAAAATAAGCGGGACGGTCTTCGACAATTGCTTTCATAATGCCATCGAAGACACTTCGCTCGACTCCCTCTGGGTTATCGTCTGTCTTGAGAAGGAAAGGGGGAACTGGAGCCATCAACACTGCTTTACTGACACGCTCTGAGCCGTACTTGCCGAGATAGCGTGTCACTTCGCCTGTCCCCATCGAGAAGCCGACTAGCACGGCATCGCGCAGATCGAGTTTAGTCATCAGCGCGTTTAGATCTGCCGCAAAGGTATCGTAGTCGTAGCCAAATGACGGTTGGCTGGAAGCACCAAATCCTCGGCGATCGTAAGTAATAACTCGATATCCCTCGTTCAGCAGAACTAATACCTGTTTTTCCCAGGAATGACCGTTGAGCGGAAATCCGTGAATGAGTACGACAGGTTGACCTGCCCCAAGGTCTTCGTAATAGATATCGATGTTTGCAGAGTTTTCTTGACCAACAGTGATGTAAGGCATTTAGATCTCCTATAAATTCGACATGGTTGAGAATACTCAAAGACGATTGCTGTTCCTTGCAGCTAGCTCAAATCGATCCAAATGGATTTAGTCTGCGTATAGTTCTCCATCACTTCCTTACCATTCTCGCGCCCGAAACCAGATGTTTTGTAACCCCCAAAAGGAACAGAAACATCATAAATGTTGTAGCAATTGATCCAGCAAGTTCCTGACTGCATCGCGTTCGCCACTCGAAAGGCTTTCTTAATGTCGCGAGTATGTATTCCAGAGGCTAATCCGTAGTTCGTGCCGTTCGCAATTCGGATCGCTTCTGATTCGGTGTCAAATGGAATCACCGTCAGCACTGGTCCAAAGATTTCCTCCTGAGCAATCCGCATTTCATTGGTTGCATTCGTGAAGATGGTCGGTTGAAAGTAGTAGCCTTTGCCATCCGTGCCATCTGGATAGAATCGCTCGCCACCATAGCGTAAGGTTGTACCTTCCTGCTTGGCATACTCCACGTACTGCATTACTTTCTGGAGTTGTTCGGCATCGGCTAACGGACCAAACAGCACGTCTGGATCGAGCGGATTACCCATCTTGATTTGGCTCACATAGTTGACGAGTCCATCAACAATCGCATCGTGAATCGATCGCTCTACTAACAATCGCGACCCTGCCGAGCAAATCTCGCCTTTGTTGTAGAAAATGCCAAAGAAAGCATTTGCGATCGCGCTTTCCAAATCTGCATCCGCAAACACAATATTGGCAGACTTTCCACCTAATTCCATTGTGGTTTTCTTCAGCGTATCCGCACTGTTGCGAATGATGCCGATTCCTACTTCGGTTGAGCCTGTAAAGCTAATTTTGTCGATCGCGGGATGTTTAACGAGTCGATCGCCCACTCTACCACCCGACCCTGTAACCAGGTTGTAAACTCCAGCAGGCAATCCTGCTTCATCAAAGATTTCTGCTAGTTTAATCGCAGATAGCGGCGTAGCACTGGCAGGCTTATGAATTATGGTATTCCCAGCAGCGAGGGCAGGCGCGATCTTGGTTCCTGCAAGAATCAATGGGAAGTTAAATGGAGCGATCGCGGCGACAACCCCTAACGGTTCCCGCACAATCGTCACGTGTTTCGGAGTGCGGTCGGGTGGCGGCGAAACTAGACGAGTCACGCCATCGATTTCTGGAGCCATGCCCGCATAGTAGCGAAACAAATCCGCCAGTAAGCGAGCATCTACCGTCTTTGCAAAGTAGATTGGTTTGCCCATATCGAGTGTTTCACACAGTGCTAAATCGTCCGCATATTGTTCGATCAGTTGTGAAACGCGGGTGAGAATTTGCTGTCGCTCGTGCCCTGTCATTTTTGCCCAAGGTCCGTCATCAAAAGCGCGACGGGCAGCGAGAATTGCATCTTCTACATCTTGTTCGGAAGCTTCAGGAATGTCTGCGATCGCAGTTTCACTAATGGGGCTAATTGTCGGGCGAGTTTTACCATCAGATGCCGAGCGCCATTGTCCATTGATGTAGAGTTTGGCTTGTTTAATCGGCGGATTAGGGATTGCGATCGTGGAACTGAAAGTTGCGGTCATCGTGCTTTCTCCATGTTTTTTGAGTACATTTGGTTTTGCTACTCCAATTTCTGAGATATCAACGCCAATCGCTGCAATTCGTTTTTTTTAGAAACCATAATCATTCTCCACACAGCCATGACTGAACTCGATCGAGCAACCGTTGCAGTATGTTCGATGTCGGGTGCGATCGCTATCCTAAGTTGCATCCACGAGGCTCAAGCCCTGAATCATTCGTGAAATGGTTACACTTTGGCAACACACTTAATTTCAATCATGAGATCGGGCAAAGCGAGACGCTGAATTTGTACGATGGTGCTTGCTACAACTGGGGTGCCAGCAAAGATCTCTTGCCTGCATTTGACCGCTGCTGCATGTCCCGTCTCCATATCGGTTACAAAAAGCACCTCATCCACAATGTTGTCCATCGTGGCACCATAATGGGCAAGGACTTTTTGAATGTTGGTGTAGGATTGGCGCATCTGCATTTCCATATCGTCAATACCAACGACGTTACCTTTGCTGTCGTGACTGACCTGCCCAGAGATGTAGATAGTGTCTCCAACTTTCACGGCTTGAGAATACCCATACTCACTCTCCCAAGGCATATTCAGGCTTATTGTTTCCTTGTTAATCGTCATAAAGTTCTTCCCGATCGGCAAAGAATTCTCCTGGTTCTGTCTATCTGAAGTGTACTGAGTTCTAATACTTAATTGCTTTCAGATTCTTACAATGATTTGTCAGATTCTTATGAGGTTAGCGCACCTGCTTTGGTGTCATGCCAGTGAATCACTTAAACTGTTGTGTCAAATGGCTTTGACTGGAGAAACCGACTTGTAAGGCAATCTTTGCGATCGCCAAATTGGTTTTCGCCAGCATTAATTTTGCCCGTTCTACTCGCTGTTGTATCACGTACTGATACGAAGAAATCCCTATAGTACGTTTGAACAAACTAGCAAAATAAGTGGGGTTGATATTGATGACTTGGGCAATGTCAGCAGTGACAAATCTCGGTCAAGGTGAGCGTGAATATAATCGATCGCTTGCTGCAACTGGGTACGAGTTGAGCTTCTGTTCTAGGATGTATTGGTTGGTGTGAAGGCAGAATAATGTCGCAGAAGACGAATGACTAGCGCTTGATTGAACCATTGCCCGAATTCATTCACAAAAAAAAGCTGGTGACGGGATTTGAACCTGCGACCGGCTGATTACAAATCAGCTGCTCTACCACTGAGCTACACCAGCACAGTGTCCTATGTTAGCAAACTTGGTCGGCATTTAGCAAGACTGTGAAAGCCTATGTAGAGCTTATGTCGAGTTTTCGATCCCCTCGCCCAAAAAGGGGGCAACAGTTAAGTCGGATATGGGGTTACCTCCTTTGATAAACATGGAGTCGTCTATTTCCCACACGAACTTAAGAATGAACTGTTCTATCTGCCAAAAATCTGCTACTTTCTAAAGAATCAGTACTTTTTTGACACAGCGAAAAATCGAAACGAGGTAGGCTGTGTCAAATTTTGTTTGTGACAGCTTCTTACTCACTGTTCTTTATTCACCATAGGCAGCATGGCAGAGTTGAAGGGAAGAGATTTACTAGGTCTTGCCGATTTAACTTCAGAGGAAGTGACAGCATTGCTACAACTGGCAGCGCAGTTAAAATCAGGACAGCTAAAGCCTCAGTGCAATAAAGTTTTGGGATTGCTATTTTACAAAGCTTCCACCCGCACGCGCGTCAGCTTTACTGTAGCAATGTATCAATTAGGGGGGCAGGTAATCGATCTTAACACCACAACAACCCAAGTTAGCCGTGGCGAACCTGTAGAAGATACAGCACGAGTTTTAGATCGATATTTGGATATTCTATCGATTCGGACTTTTGAGCAGCAACAACTCGAAACTTTTGCCCATTATGCCAAAATTCCTGTCATTAACGCTCTCACCGATCGCGAACATCCTTGTCAAATTTTGGCAGATTTGCTGACGGTAGAAGAATGTTTTGGCAAGTTGAAGGGACTAACTTTGACTTATGTAGGTGATGGTAACAATGTCGCTCATTCTTTGCTGCTGGGCTGTGCTTTGGTAGGTATGAATGTCAGAATTGCCACTCCTGCCGATTTTAAACCTTTAACAGAAATTGTCGAGCAAGCCAAAGCGATCGCCTTACCAGAAACTGAAATTACCGTAACAGAAGATCCAGAAGCAGCAGCTAAAGGATCGCACGTCATTTATACCGATGTCTGGGCGAGCATGGGACAAGAATCAGAAGCTAATTCCCGCATTCCAATCTTTCAACCCTACCAAGTCAACGAACAATTGTTAAGTCTTGCCGATCCAGAGGCGATCGTTTTACACTGTCTCCCAGCCCATCGCGGCGAAGAAATAACCACCGATGTCATAGAAGGTTCTCACTCCAAAGTCTGGGATCAAGCTGAAAATCGAATGCACGCTCAAAAAGCTTTACTAGCTAGTTTGTTGGGAATTTAGTGAATCGGGAGTCAGGAGCCGGGAGTCGAGAAGAGAGACAGGGAGGACACTTGCGTGCGGGGGTTCCCCCCGCTCTTGCGAACTGGCGTGGGGTTCCCCCCGTTAAAGCACGTCGCGTCAAAGTGTCCGTGGACAAGGGAGAAAAACACCAATTACCAATTACCAATTACCGACTAAAACTAATAACCAACAACTAAAAACTTTTTTTTGCCATTAGGGGCAATTTTGTAGTACGACTGTTCTAAGAGGTCTATATCGCGATTGAAACACACTAAACTATGGAACCCCTAACGGTAGCTCAACAAGAACTATATGACTGGTTAGCAGAATACGTGCGGCAATACCAGCATTCACCTTCAATTCGCCAGATGATGCAAGCGATGAATTTGAAATCGCCTGCACCCGTGCAAAGTCGATTGGAACATTTACGCGCCAAAGGATACATTGAATGGACGGAAGGTAAAGCACGGACGATCCGCATTTTACAATCCCATTCTCCCCAACAAAGTATCCCAGTTCTGGGTGCGATCGCAGCTGGCGGTTTGGTCGAACCGTTTACCGATGCTGTCGAACACCTAGATTTTGAAAAGCTATTTTTACCACCTGCAACTTTTGCGTTGCGGGTGATTGGTGACAGCATGATTGAAGATTTAATTACTGAAGGCGATCTCGCCATCATGCGTCCAGTTGCCAATCCAGAACAGGTAAAAAATGGCACGATCGTTGCAGCTAGGGTAGACGGACACGGTACGACTTTAAAACGCTTTTATCTTCGTGGCGATCGCGTGACGCTCAAACCCGCTAATCCTAAATACAAACCGATAGAGATCGCCGCCAAGCAAGTCCAACTGCAAGGCGTTCTCTTAGGCGTGTGGCGCGGCTATAACTAGGGAACAGGGAGTAGGGAGTAGGGAGCAGAGGAGCTTCAGGTGCAGAGGAGTAGGGAGACAAGGGGGAACTCGGGGACCCCGCGACCGGAGGGAGTGGGGATTAGGGGGCAAAGGGAGACAAGGGAGCTTCAGGTGCAGAGGAGAGATCGGGAGCAATTCTAGCCACTAGCTACTCACTACACCCCACACCCTACACCCCACACCCCACACCCCATTCACGACTCCCTACTCCCTATTCCGCTCCAAATATCGCTTGAGGCTACTAGCTACAGCTAAGAAAGGCACTAGGAATAGTGCAGCTATGACTTTTAAGGAGTAACTGCACTTGAGAGCTTCTCGAATTTGAGCTTTTGTAGCGGTTAGATCGCCTCTACTAAGCACTCTGAAAGCATTTCTTAAAGCATACAAGGCGCATTCTTCCAGCGCTCGTTTTGCTATGCGGTTGGCTGTGGATTTTGGTAAATACGAGCGGGTCGTTTCAATACTCTGACGCATATTGACAATATTTTTTCCCGTTCTCACAAAGGCAGAAGTCTGAGACCTAGAGTGGACGCGAAAACAAGCTAGTACTTGTGGCTCGAACCAAATAGGGTAGTGTGCGGCGATTCTCCGCCACATTTCGTGGTCGCAAGCACCATACAATTCTGGACGAAAGCCACCCAAGTGTTCGTAAACACTGCGCTTAACCACCATCGCTGGTGGATCGACAAGCGAGTATACTGCAATGCGTTTTAAAAAGTTAGGAATTATACCAGAGGTACTTCTTTCTAATGAAGATAAATAATTTTGCTGCCGATTGTTCTCGTCAATGTGTCCGTGCCGACAATACGCCGCACCTATACTTGGTTCTTGGGTAAATGCTGCTTCTAAGGACTGATAAAATCCTGGTAAAACAATATCGTCATCGTGCAGAATATGAATTAAATGACCGTGAGCGCGACGAATGCAAGTGTTGAGATTTTCAACCATGCTGACGGTCTGAGGCTGTTTGTAAATAGAAATTCTGTGCTGTTTAGCTAATCGCTGAATCAGAAATTCAATCTCAGGGTTAGTAGAACAATTATCAATCAGTTCAATTTGAATGCGCTCTGCTGCATATTCTTGCATTTGCTCTACAACACTAGCGATCGCTTGCTCTAAGTATGTTGTGCGGTTATATATCGGAATCATTACAGACCATGTTGGTCTTGCTACATCTGGAGGAAGTGGATCGATAGCATTTGAGCTTTTCTTGACTTCGGTTAAACTGCAATCTGTGTTGTTGCTGAGCATCTTGATTTTTAAACTGACTCCGCTTCGGATGAAGCCCACCACTAGAAAAAATAGACTTTACAAAGTTACTTGGAAAGCTAAATTTAAGCTTTAACTCTCTTCAAATCAAACACAATTTTATTCGATCGCATGTATTTTTTTTATTTTTGATAACCTGTATTGAAATTGAATCTGACTAATTGCATATAAAATCTGTAGCAGCGATCGCTACCAGTATGCAACTAGAACTCACATAGAATTTATCGATCTCAGCTTTGAAGTCACATGAAATTTTTACGGTCGATCTTGAAATTTGATATGGGAAATTATACTAGAATCCGAGAAAAAAAAACAGCATGTCGAACTCTGATTTTAAGTATAGGCTTTGAGCAGCTACGAAGTAACTAATTTAGGCTCAAATGATAGTGGCTACCAATATCGATCCTGGTAGATTCATTTTGAGTTATTGGTGACAAACTTTTTTGTAGATAGAAAACTATACTACCATAAAGGTATAAATTATTACTTTAGAGCTAGTCATGTTTCTGTTCTTCAAGCGCATTGCTTCAGATGGGATTTAGAGTCAATGTATCTTACGCAGAGTTCAGTCAAATACCCGCTTGATGCCCGATCGCAGTCAAAATTATTTGTTGCCAAGGAAGAACGGGGCAAGTACCAACCCCAGACGACACCAAAATCCTTACCGATACCGGGATGTCCGAGAATACCCCGATCGCTACAGTTGCGATCGTATCAGCGCCAAGCCATGACTAATTGGTTTGCCAATCGCGGTAGGGGAACGTTGAAAATGGCAACGGGTAGCGGTAAGACAATTACAGCTTTAGCGATCGCCTGCGAACTCTATCAAAGAATTGGCTTGCAAGCCTTAATTGTTGTCTGTCCCTATCGTCATCTCGTCACCCAATGGGCAACAGAAGCCGAAAAATTTGGTTTGCAGCCGATTTTAGGCTTTGAAAGTCTTCGACAGTGGCAAAGTCAGCTATCTACAGGACTATATAACGTCCGCGCTGGCAGTCAGCCCTTTGTTACTGTCATTGCGACCAACTCAACTCTAATTGGCGAAGGCTTTCAATCTCAATTGAACTATTTCCCAGAAAAAACCCTAATAATTGGCGATGAGGTACATAACCTCGGTGCGCCTCGTTTAGAACAAAGTCTACCCCGCCAAATCGGACTGCGCCTGGGTTTATCTGCTACACCAGAAAGATACTTCGACGAGCAAGGCACGGAATTTATTTTTGACTACTTTGGAACAGTCCTACAACCAGAACTCACTTTAGCTGATGCCATTCAACAAGGGGCATTAGTCCGCTATCTTTACTATCCGATTTTGGTAGATCTGACTGCTACCGAAGCGCAAGCCTATGCAAAACTGACGACGAGAATTGGTTGGGCGATCGCATCCCAAGAAAACGGTGTAGAAAGCGATATTACGCCATTATTGATGCAGAGAGCTAGATTAGTTGGCGCAGCAGCCAATAAGATTGATGCTTTACGACAGTTAATGCGAAACCGTCGCGATACATCCCACACCCTATTTTATTGCGGCGATGGAACGACTGAAGATGAGCGTATCTCGGCAAGCGATCGCCAAATTGCAGCCGTCGTCAGAATGTTAGGAGTGGAACTCGGCTATCGCGTCAACACCTACACCGCTGACACCCCTTTAGCAGAACGGACAAAATTGCGCCGTCAATTTGAAACAGGAGAACTGCAAGGTTTAGTAGCAATTCGTTGTTTAGATGAAGGTGTCGATATTCCTGCCATCCAAACCGCTGTCATTCTAGCTAGTAGCAGTAATCCGCGCCAATTCGTACAACGACGCGGCAGAATTTTACGCCCTCATCCAGGTAAAGAACGCGCTACATTATTCGACGCGATCGTTTTGCCCCCAGAATTAGATCGCGATACATGGGAAGTCGAACGCAATCTTCTGCGCAAAGAATTACGCCGATTTATCGAATTTGCCGATTTAGCCGACAATGCTGGAGAAGCCAGAATGAAATTGCTCGATTTGCAGAAAAAATATGGCTTGCTGGATGTTTGATGGGAGCAGGGAGCACTTAGCAGGGAGCAGGGGGACAAGGGAGCAGAGGAGCAGAGGAGCTTCAGGTGCAGAGGAGCAGAGGGAGAATTTAATTCAGAATTCCGAATTCTCCCCACACCCCACACCCCA